>CATJBQ010000184.1 GCA_949738465.1 uncultured Lachnospiraceae bacterium | reverse complement strand
GGTTAGGGTGTCAAAAGGGGCTTTTCAAAACTGATATTGGCAAAATGCACAAAATGTATTCTGATTTGTGACTGTGGAGAATCTTAGAGCCTCTTAATGTCCTGCACGATTCCCAGCAATTTGCCGGCATGGCGCTAATCGTCCGGGGGACGATTGTTTAGCGCGGACCGAAACGGAGTGTAGACCGCCGGCGAAAGCCCGATCTGCGACAGGACGTCGCATAGAGGGCGGTTGCGTCCGCCAATCTTACCTTTTAACAGGACATTTAGAGGGTCTTGGATTCGGAACCGGAACAAAAGAGGAATACATTTTGTGCATTTTGCCAGACATAGTTTAAAAAAGCCCCTTTTGACACCCTAACCTTATACGGTAAATATCACCCTAAATCCCAAATTCCCGCAAATACTCCCTGGAAATCCAGGCATCCTCCATGGCCAGACGCCTGGGATGTTCATCCTGCTCCACCACTACATACCGGATTCCCGCCTTCCTGGCCGTTTCCAGAATTGCCGGAAAATCCTATCGTCCAAAGCCTACCGGACAGAAGGAAAAGCCGTTCTCCTCCCGGCTCTTATTTAAAAAGCTGCAATGCTGCTTTCATATCCTTCACCTCGCATCCTTTCCTGCCTAAATCTCTGGTATTTCGATCTCGATTTCACGCCCCAGCCTTGCGGATCGGATAATGCCGTCAATGATCGCCTGATTATACAGGATCTGGGAGGAGGGAACCGGGGATGCTCCCCCTTCCTTCACCGCATCTAAAAAGGAACGGAGCTTTGTATAAAAATTCATGTCCCCGCCTTCCGGCAAAATGGGGATCTCCGTCTCAACCTCACTTCCCGCAACCTCATGATAGATTTTCATGGGTCCTCCCACCGAACCGTTCCAGCAATTGGTGGAGGGGATCCGAAGCGACCCCTTTGTTCCCATAAGGATGGTATCGCCGGGCGTATCCAGATTCATGGCCCAGGCGATCCGGAAATCCAGGATAATACCGCCCTCAAGCCGGATAAATCCTGCCGCAAAATCCTCCACCCCAAACACGTTTGCATACTCCGCCGGTTTTCCCTCCACCTCATAGTAGGCCGGATTTTTTCCAAAAAAATCCGAGGTATACCCGCTGACAGTTAAAGGCCTTGGATATCCGATGGCATGCAAAACCATGTCCAGCGAATAGCAGCCGATATCTCCCATGGCGCCGATCACCCCCGTATCCGCCTGGATGAAGCTGGTGCCAAAGGGCGTGGGGATCCCCCGGCGCCTGCCGCCTCCGGTCTGGATATAATGGATCTGCCCCAGCACGCCGCTTGCCACCACCTCCTTCAGCTTGATCATATTGGGATCGAACCTGGGCTGAAAACCGATGGAAAGGATCTTCCCGCTTTTTCGCTCCGCCCGGATGATCTCCACCGCCTCCTGGGTGGTCACGCACATGGGCTTTTCCAGAAGAACATGGACCCCCTTTTCCAGTGCATAAATGGCACATTCCGCATGGGTGGCATTGTAGGTGCAGACGCTTACCGCGTCAAGCTCCGTCTCCGCATCCAGCATCGATTTATGATCCGGATAACAGCGCACCCCGTCCAGGCCGTTTTCCTCAAAAAACGCCTGCGCCTTTCCCGGGATAAGGTCCGCCCCCGCAACCACCTCCACGTCCGGCATCTTAAGATACTGCCGGATATGATCGCCGGCAATCCACCCGGTCCCGATGATCCCCACCTTCAGCTTCCTTGACGTATCAATTTCCTTCTCCTGTGTGATATTGTAATCCAAATAATCCTTGGCCATTTTTCTCTCCTCCTACTATTGTTATCGTCTGATTCTGTAAACACGGACCGGTCCAAGCAGTCCGCTGGGCGAAATCTGCATATACTGCGAAAACCGGTCCTGCAGCCGGTGCACCAGGGTATTGGCCGCCTCCACCTCTATCAGATTGCTTCCCTGCCTGGCCGCATCTGAAATATCCCAGCGGTAGGGCGGGCAGATCCGCATCCCCAGCTCCTGTTCGTTTACCGTAAGCTTTGCGGTCACCCCCACAGCTCCCAGGTCGATCCCTACATCCTCCCCGGTTTCTAAGAAAAGCGTGGTCCGATACCGCATCCTACCGGAAAACCGCGGCCATCCGTCTCTTCCTGTAATAGAAAACAATTCCGATGCCTCCCGCACCTTAGAAAACTCCTCCTCTTTTCCCTGCTCCAGCAACGCGATCTCCCATAATAGCTGCGGTTCCTTTGGCTCCTCCCAGCGCTCCTTCTTGGGCAGAGCCCCCACAAGCTCACGGGGCAGCTCATCGAACAGCAAAAGCTGGGACTGATAGGGAGTAAGCCTCACCGTTACCCTTCCATCCTCCGTAAAATCCCGGCTGATCCTTCCATTCAAAAGATCCAGCCGCAGAAATTCGCCCTGGCAGGGAAGGGTCACCGTCTCCTCCAGGCTCCTTTGCACGTCCTCCCAGAACAGTAGAAACCAGGCCGCTGTTCCCCGCCGGAACTGTCCGATGCGCAGATGGGAGGCCACATCCCCATACCAATAGGCCAGCTTCCTCTTGCGGATTACCGGAACTAATTCCTCCTGCCAGATTCTCTTGCGGATGCCGTCCTCCGGTGGCCGGGTTCCTCCCTCCGATGGCCGACGCCCTTCCCAGGCTCCTTCCTCCGATGGCCAACGCCCTTCCTGGGTTCCTTCCTCCAGGAGCCAGAATACCGGAAGCCCCTCCTGAACGAAATACTCCGCCAGCCGATGCAGCCTTTTGGGATAATGCTCCGCATAGGGGATCACCAGAAACCGGTGCGCATGGCCGTTTACCATCAGCTTTCCATCCTGCACCTTAGCCTCCTCCAGCCCGTCCAGCGGCAGAATATCAAAATCAATATGGGCATCGTACAGAATTTTTGCCACTCCATCCAGGGTCCGGTAAGCGGGGGTGCTCATCCACTCTGCCTCCGCCATATAAAGAATCGCGCCGTCTGCCCAAAGCTCGGCCCCCTCCAGCAGATGGCTCATCCGGTTGGCATAGCCCATCAGCCGGGAAAATCCCTCAAACTGCGGATTGTTTCCCTGTGCATAAAAATGAGGGGGACAATCGGGATCCGGGAAATGATCGGTAAAGCCATGGGGCACAAACCGTGTCACACCCCGCACCAGCAGAAAATCAATCAGCCACTTCATACAGGAGGCGCTCCCCGCCCATCCGTAGGCCCCAAATACCTCGCACATGGCCCTTCCCTGCATTTTCGGCCGGATCCTTGCCAGGGAAACCCCGAGCTTGGGCAGGACATAGTGGAAAAATTCATTGCCCGTCCTTCCGTTTCCAGTTAGCGCTGCCACATCATGCTCCGCAAACCCCGGCAGCACCTGATGCAGCACCACATCGATCCCGCTCATGTCCTGGCCCCCAAGGGCCCGGAAATAATGGCCCGCCGAAGACCCCAGACGCATATCCGCATTCATATCCTCAATCACATGGCCGGTATAGGATACACCATGGGCCCGGCACCAGTCCCCTATCTGCCAGGAAAAATTCTGTTCCCAGAGGCTGGTGATCACATTCATATAAGCCAGCCGGATTTCAGGCGTGCCCATCTCCATGGGATACCACAATCCCGGAAGGCGCCTTATCACAGCCAGATCGTCCCTTTCCCCCCAATCTTCTGCACCAGCAGGCCCTTCCGATTCCAGCGCCATCCGCCCGATCACCTCATCGCTCCAGGGAAGGGCCATGCCAGGCTGCCCAATGGTCCGTTGATACATCCCGGCGTCCTGTCCCCAGGGACCGATATGCTGTGCCGTAAACCCCGGCTCGTCGGAGAAAAATCCCCGCAGCGTATTTCCAAAATACCTGGAAAAATGCGCATAATGGGGCTCATAGACCGCTTCGATCAGGGCCTGCACCGAATCCGCCTCGATCCCGCTGATATAATCCCGGTGATCCCAGGCATACCCCTGTCTTGTCTTGATCAAAAAGAAGATCCGGTAAAACCCTTCCGGCACATCCCAGTATAAAAATCCCTGCTCCATGTCCTCAAGCAGCATCCCTTCTCCTGCCAGAAGCTCTCCGCTATTTCCCCGGCGAAAGGCCACCGCCCCCAGGAGCTGTTCGTCTTCCTCCTCATTCAGAAAGGGCACTAAAACAGAAGCCCCCCGCATAGGCCCCACCACATCCACATGATGCTCCCGCAAAAACCAGTGGCGGCGGCCGGGATATTTTTCCTTCAGGATCCCGTTGGCATAGCCTGTGGGAAAATGCTTGTCATCCAGGATCCAGACCCCCATGCCCAGCTTCTCAGCCTCCGAAAGGACCACCTCCATATCCTCCCACCAGCCCTGCCGGCAGAACTGCTCATGAGGCCTGGATTCCACACAGAGCTCACGGCAGCCGCTGTCAAAAACGGTTTGGATCCTGCCTGGCAACTGGTCCCTCCCGCCCTCATGGAGCCATAAAAATGGGAAAACATAGATGCCCTCTCTTCCCTCCAGCATTTCTCTTAAGCGTTTGTCCATAATACGCACCTAATCTTTCTCAATCGCTTGTCCATGATACGCCGCCTAACCTTTCACAGAGCCCACTGTGATGCCCTTGACGAAATATTTCTGCAGCATGGGGAACATCAGCAGCACCGGCAGCACGCCGACCACTGCGATGGCCATGCGGACGGTTTCCTGGGGAACATAGGAAGATGAGCTCATAATACTATATGGATTGCTGGACAGATATTCAATATTTTTCATGATATTATTCAAAAGCTGCTGGATACTGAACAGTCTGCTGTCCGTGATGTAATACAAGCCATTGGTCCAGTCGTTCCAGTAAGCCAGTCCGACAAACATGGCGATGGTGGCGATAACCGGCTTGGACAGGGGCATATAGATCTTAAAAAAGGTGGTAAATTCTCCGGCTCCGTCGATCTTTGCCGATTCTGCCAGCTCCGATGGAATGGAATTCTGATAATAGGTGCGGATCATGATCACATTATAAGCCCCCATCAACAGTCCCGGGATCAGCAGCCCCCAGATGGTATTTTTGATATGCAGATATCTGGTATACCAAATGTATGTGGGCACCAGTCCCCCGCCAAACAGCATGGTGAAAAACAGATAGAAGGTAAAAAAGCTCCTTCCCGGAAAATTTTTCTTGGAGATCGCATATCCATACAGCAGGGAGATCATTACCCCGGTTCCAGTTCCAACCACGGTCACCACGATTGTAATAAAGTAAGCCCGAAAGATCTGTGCCCGCTCAACCCAGATATATTCGTAGGCCTCCAGACTCAGCTTTGACGGAAAAAGCGTATAGCCATGCAGAAGGATTGCCTCATTCGAAGTAAAGGAGGCCGATATCAGAAGCAAAAAAGGAATGACCATGACAACCGATATCAAAATCATCACAAGATTGATACAGAAGGAATATCTTCTTTCTTTTTTTGATCTCATGCTCCACCTCCTAAAACAATGCATTTTCATTGCTGTATTTTCTCGTAATGCCATTCACGATCAAAATCAGCACAAACCCGACTGTTGACTGGTAAAATCCGGCGGCTGATGACATACCGATATCTCCCAGATTGATCATCCCCCGATACACATAAGTATCAATGGTATTTGTCACGTCTATCAGTGCTCCGGAATTTAGCGGTACCTGATAGAACAAGCCGAAATCCGAATTAAAAATCTTACTGATACTCATCAGAGTCAGAATGATCACTGTCGGCTTCAGCAATGGCAAAATAATACTTTTGATCCGCTGCCAACGGTTCGCGCCGTCAATGCTGGCTGCCTCCAGCATCTCCTGATCCATTCCCAGGATATTGGCCAGATAAAGGACGGAAGCATACCCCGCACCCTTCCAGAAATTCACAAATACCAGAATAAAGGGCCAATATACGGGCTCTGTATAAAAGGCAATCTCCGTTCTTCCCATACTCCGCAGCAATCCATTTACGTATCCTGTCCTGGTATTTAAAAATGCATAGACCATATAGCTGACAATGATCATGGAAACCAGGGTTGGCACCAGCACACAGGTCTGATAAATCTTAACCTTCCGTTTGCTTTTAATCTCGCTCATCAGTATCGCAATGGCAAGAGCTGCCGTCGTATTGATCACCATAAAGGCCAGATTGTAGCACACTGTGTTTCTCAGGATCCGGAAGGCCTCCGGCGTTTTAAACAGGTAAACAAAATTGGCAAATCCTACCCAGTCGCTTCCCAAAATCCCCTTCTGAAAATTCAGATCCTTAAAAGCAATCACAATCCCGCTCATTGGAATATAATTATTGATCAGCAGATACAGAAATCCAGGCAATATCATCAGGTAAAGCGGAACTGCTTTCCGGATTCTTTTTATGGTCGTACTTCCTTTTTTCGTTTCTTTCATTGCCAGCTCCCTTCCTCAAAAAAGCAGTCCCGCACACATTCCAAACCGGAACTGTCCGGGACTGCCTTTTATCTGCTATCCGTTTTATTTCGTGGCCTCCCAGGCATCTACCTGGCTCTGCATCTCATCGATCACCTTCTGGATCCCTGCTGCTTCCAACTCCTCGTTCAGCTTCGCAACAGCCTCCTCCGGCTCTGAAAGCCCACAGCCAATGACTGCTTCATACTTTTCCAGAACATTGGTAATTGCAGCAATTTCATTTTTTACATTCGTATTGTCAAATGTAAATTGGAACAAGGGAGATACCGGTGACGTATCGTTGTATTCCTTATATGCTTCATAAATTCCTTCCGGCCAGACATCCATAAGATAACCGATGGATCCATTTCCCACCAATGCCATTCCTTTTTCCCATCCTACATTGGTTCCATCTACGCCTTCCGGATAAGTGATAATCCCCTTCTCCTCATCTACAAATACCCAGTCTTTTCCTTCTACGCCAAACTGAAACACGTTGACCATATCCGGATCACTGTACAAAAGATTCATAATGGCACAGGCCTTTTCCGGCGCCTCACATTGAGCCGGAATGATCCACTGGAACCATCCCACAGAGGGCGCGCACATCTTTCTTGGCTCAATCCGGATTCCAACCATTTCCTTCCCCGTAGAACGGGTCATATCGGGAGCAGATCCCGGATGCACGCCTCCAACGGATGAAAAGCACTGATCCCAGCGGATCCAATCCTCAAGCTGCGTATTATCTGTGGTGGGATCCGGAATAAAAAATCCCTTCTGATTCCATCGATATGCGCGTTTCGCCATTTCCAGATATTCCTCACTGGCATAGGTATTTACGATATCTATATGGCCATCATTATCGTCCATACGGCAGCCCACACCTGCACCCGGTCCGTCAAAATATAAACCGGCATAGGTCAAAACCGGAGCATGAAGATTTCCAACTCCCATATAGGCATCCGGATGTTTTTCCTTCACCTTGTCATACAATGTCTCAATATCATCCCAGGTCTTAATATCCTCTACCTTCATTCCACTTTCTTCCAGCCAGTCCTTCCGGCAGGTAATTCCACCCGAGGTAGCCAGATCACGGAAGGTAGGCATCCCGTAATAAGTGTCTCCCACATAGCAGGCATCCAGATATTTTCCCGATGCCTCAAGTGCCTCTTTTGCGTAGGTCGGCGCATAATCTTCCAGTGACAGCAGTTGTCCCCGCTGGGCCATATTGCTGATCAATGCCGGATTGGCATAAACCAGAAGATCCAGCTTTTCACCGCCGGACATCATCAGGTTGACCTGATCCACCCAGTTTCCCCATTCAAGAATCTGGATCTTGATCTTGGCATCAATGGTTTTTGCAATGATCTCATTCATCCGGTCCTCTACGTCCTGCATATGATCCGGTGATGAGGTCGGACCGGGAAGCAGCATCAACAGTTCCTGCACATTCCCGTCTTTCAGCACACTGCTGGTGTCCCCTTCTGCGCCCTGGGCATCCCCCGGCTCCCCGGTGCCCTCTGGCTCCTTGGTATCCTCCGGCGTCTCCTGGGAATCTTTGCCCTGCTCGTTGGTTACATTGGCGTCCTTGGTCACTCCATCATCCTTGGTCCCGCAGCCTGCCGCCAGGGATAAGGCCATCATTGCCGCCAGTATCACGCTGACAATTCGTTTTTTCATACACTTCTCCTCCTTTGGAATCCGTTGTGTTTTGTTACTCCTATATCATAGCTCCCTCAGCCTGCTTTCTCAATCACAAAACCGACCCGCAGTATAACGATTTCGACTTCTCCCCCGGCGAAAGAAAGCTTCCTTTGGTCGCACAAAAAAACGATGTAAAATACTGTGTAGGTACAGATTTTGCATCGTCTTTTTCTTAAAACTATCTTACAACTGCCGGCTGCATTTCTTAATCAGGAATCTCTTGATCCCCCAGCAGCTCTCTCGCGTTCTTCAGATCATCCCTGGAATACATCTCCAGGATCTGGCTCTCCGGGATGCGGAGCTTCAGCAGGTTACGTACCGCAAGCAATCGCTCCCTTCGCTCTCCCTGTTCGATTCCACGTTCCATTCCCTGCTCAATTCCGCGTTCCATTCCACGTTTGATCCCATGCTCCATCCCTTCCTCAAACAACAACTGTCCAACCTTCGTCATATAGATCTCCCTCCTGATTCCTTCCGCATCCTCTTTGTCGATAAACTTATCACTGCTCACCAGTAAGCCCGACAGCACAAGCTTCTGCTCTGCCTCGTCTGCGATCTGCTTCGCAAGCCCTACCACCTGTCTCACGCGCTCCTGCTTCTTCTCTCTGCCTGCTTCTGCTAAAGGCAGGATGATCAACTGCATAAGCTCCTGCTCTGTCAGCTCCTCCCCGCGCGCAAGCTTTCCCTTCACCGTCTCGTAGATCTCCTCCGCAGGGAGATTCGCCGTAAACACCTGCTCTAATTCCAGGTTCACGCATCCTGTATTGAAGGTATGCTCTGCCTGCCTCACATCACCGATGTAGATCACGATCATCCGGATCCTGGGGACCTTTCCATGCTCCCTATAAAACCGCTCCAGGTCCCGGCCGATATAATTCACATACTTGATCCGGTCCTCCTTCCGGTTCTTGGACTCATAGTCTACAATGGCATACGTCCCGTCCTCCAAAAGGAACAGGTTATCCATGCGCATCTCATTGGCGGCCACCACCGGCAGGTTCGTGGGCAGCACCTCCCGAATCCGCGGCAGGTCCAGCCCATACGCCGCAAAGGACCGCTCCTTAAAGGTCTCGCTTAAGATCTTAAACTCAATGTGCTTGTTCTGATAGGCAATCTCCTGTGCCATCACATTCCTCCTTTTTTCTCCTGATCTCTGGGGTCAGATCCACACCCACATAAGGCGTTCTTTTTGCAGGAAGAAACGGCACTGAAAGCACATCCCGAAAATTCCTGCTTTTATTGAATTGGTGGATGGGATCAAAAGCATGAATTTTCGTGATAATGAAATAATTTTAATGATTACGACAAGTATGCAGCACCTACGGCCATACCCATTATGAAAAAATGCTTTGAACAAAGTATAGCATGACCCACCTGGCATGACAATTGTTTTTTTCTAAAACTTTTATAAAGCAGCCCCTAGAACATCTGCCCGTCAAACCCACAGCAGAAGCTGAATCTGATCTCCCGCTCCTTCAGCCGATAAGCCTCCGCCAGGGCCGGACCGCAGGAGGCGGAGCCTACCCCGCTCATCTTGTAGTCCACACACAGGACCACGCTGTCCGACCTCTCCAGTTCAAAGCTGTGTGCCTTCCGTTCCAGCTCCTCCTGGGGATAGCGGGACACCTGGAAGGAGAAGGGCCTCTCTGAGACAATCCGCATCCCACCCTGCGTCCGGGAAAATACCTCTGCCCACCGGCATCCGTAACGGCTCCCGTGCTCCTGGGGCCTGATATAGTCTACGTACATCCCCTCCACCGTGTCCTGGAACCTGCCGAACCAGGAGGCCTGATGCTTGTCTATGTAGCTCTCATAGGGGCCGTATCCCAGATATCCCACCTGCTGGTATCCCTCCGGCAGAAAAAAGCGCACTCCAAACCGCGGCAGATCGGGGAAGCCGGCATCCCGCACCCCATGTATGGCCGCTTTCAGGGCGCCGTTCCCATCGATCTCCCATTGCACATCCAACTCCATGATCCGCTGGATATGGACGGCCAAAAGCGACAGCCTGCATCTGATCACCGTACGCTCCTGCTCCTTCTGCACCTCCACCTCATAGACCCTGGGCCTGGTCCGGTGATAGCCCGCCTTCCTCCATTCTTCCGCCGCCCTGCAGTCGTTATCCGTGGGCGCCCGCCAGAGGTTCCATTCCATGGGATGCAGGATGCGTGGAATGTTGTCTACCACAATCTGGTCGAAAAGGCCCGTCAATTTGTTAAATTCGTAACGATACATCCGGCCCGCGACCACTACTGCCGTCTGGCTCTCATACACCTCCGCTGTCCGGCTCTCACAGGCCTCCACTGTCCGGCTCTCACGGACCGCCGCATCGCCCGTCCAGTCTCCACACAGTCCACAGCCCTCCTTAGCCGTCTTATCTTCTTCCACCAGCAGTTGGTCAAAGCCCAGGACATGGCCTGCCTTCACCAGGGGGCTGTCCTTACATGAAACGTAGGTAATCTTTAGATAGCAGGGCCCGCCGGATCCTTCTGGCATTTCTGCCAGCTCAAATACCACCCGGCTCCTGCCATGGGGCGGGATGAAGACCTGCCGGGGCGGATAGCGCCTAATGATCTCCCCCTGACAGGTCAGCTCCGCCTCCAGACGCAGAACCTCTGCCGTGTCGGTAAAGTCCAGCTTGTTCTCCAGCTCCACGATGCCCTTTTCACCATCGATGAGCCGTGCGCGCACCGGCCGGAGCACATTTTTGTATTCCAGAAGGGCCGGGTGGGGGACACGGTCCGGGGACACCATCCCGTCCACGCAGAAATTCCCGGAGTGGGGATATTCCCCGAAATCGCCTCCATAAAAATATCTCTTCCGGCCGTCCGCCGTTCTCCCCATATCGATGGCATGATCGCACCACTCCCAGGCAAACCCGCCCAGGAAACGTTCGGTCCCGTAGATTCTCTGGAAATAATCCTCGATATCCCCCGGCCCGTTCCCCATGGAATGGATGAACTCGCAGAGCAGATAGGGCTTTTTCTCCTTATCCTCCTTCAGGTACTCCCAGATCTCATCCACCGGGCGGTACATCCCTCCCCAGAGATCCAGCATGCTGGTATCCGCGTCCTCCTTGAGGATACAGCCCCTGTCATACGTTACCGGCCGGGTGGGATCGTAGGTCCTGACCCACCGTCCGGCCTCCTCCAGAGCTTCTCCATAGCCGGATTCATTTCCCAGGGACCATATGAGGACGCAGGGGGCGTTCTTATCCCGGATGACGTTCTTCCGGTTCCGATCCAGGACTGCTTTCCGAAAGCTCTCACGCCTGATGATATCATCGAAGGTGTGGAGGCCTCCCCCATAGAGGGCGAAGCTGCCATGGGCCTCCAGGTCCGCCTCCGCCACCACATAAAATCCATACTCGCTGCACATCTGCACGAACCAGGGGGCATTGGGATAATGGCTGGTCCGGACCGCATTGATATTGTGCTGCTTCATCAGCTCAAGATCCCTTCTGGCCTGCTGCCTGCTGATGGCATAGCCGGTCACCGGGTCGCTGTCATGGCGGTTGACCCCCTTCAGTTTGATGGGCGTACCGTTCAAAAGGAGCACCCCGTCGACGATCTTGCGCTTTACGATCCCCACCTGCTGCACGATACGCTCCCCGCCGCAGAGCAGGACCAGACGGTACAGATAGGGGGCCTCCGCATTCCAGAGGATGGGATTTTCCAGTGAAAAGGCCAGCCTCCCCTCCGCCGCACCACCCTCCCACAGGCACGCTCCCTCCTGGTCGTAAAGGCAGGCCTGCACCGGCAGAGGTCCTCCACAAAAGGATAGTTCCACCGTGATCTCCGCCCGCCTAAGGTCCCGGGACAGATCCGTCCTGACCCTATAATCCCTAAGATGCTCCTGGGGGCGCAGCAGCAGGTAGACATCCCGGAAGATCCCGCTCATCCGGAACTTGTCCTGATCCTCCAGATAGCTGCCGTCGCACCACTTCAGCACCACCACCGTGATCTCATTTTCTCCCGGGGAAACAAACTTTGTGATCTCAAACTCACTGGTGCTGTGGACACCTGGCTGTATCCGGCAAACTGCCGGTTCACATACAGGTACAGGCAGGAATCCACCCCTTCAAAGTTCAGGGACAGGCGGTAATGGCTCTGTTCCTCCGTCAGAAGAAAGCTGCGGTGGTAGACGCCGCAGGGATTCTCCGCCGGCGCATAGGGGGGATCGTAGGGAAAGGGATATTCGATGTTGGTGTACTGATGGCTGTCATAGCCGTACATCTGCCAGCAGCCGGGCACCGGGATGCGGTCATAGGCCTCATAGCAGTATCCCTCCTGGGTAAAGTCCTCGATCACAAAGGGATTGGGATAAAACCGAAAATCCCAGTCTCCATTTAACAGGATCTGGCGCGACGAGGGACTGTCCCACCCCTCCGGCTCCTCCGTAAGCCCATAGGGCAGATAATAGCTCCGGTCCTTCTCGGTCCCCACATGGAGCACTGCGGGGTCCTCATAATATTTTTCCAGCACCAAGGTTTTTTCCTTCATCTTATTCCTCCTGCGTAATTTGTTAAATCTTCTTTTATTTTCCTCTGCACTCCGCCCGGTACTCCACCGGCGTCTGATTCATCCATTTTTTGAATACCTTGGAAAAATAGGCCGGGGAGTCGTAGCCTGTCTCCATACTGACCTCCGCCACCGTAAGCTCGGTCTCCCGAAGAAGCTTCCTGGCCATCAGCATACGGTAATACTGGATGTACTGCATCAGCGTATAGCCCTCCGCCTGCTTAAATTCCCGGTTCACATGATCCTGGTTCATATGCACCAGGGTTTCGATATCCTTGCGGGTGATCACCTCATTGTAATGGTCCTCCAGGTATTTTTTCACCGTTCGGACCATGGAGGAATCTCCGGCCGTCTCCCCGTTTCCCACCTCCCGGACCCAGAGCCGTTCCTGCCGGGATTTTTCCATGGCGGCCCGGATCGTCTCTTCCAGCTCGTCGAAGGCCACCGGCTTTAGCAGAAACCGGTATACCCCCAGGGAAATGGCGCTTCTGGCATAATTAAAATCCGGATATGCCGTCAAAATGATACAGATGATCTCCGGGTAGAGGTTCTGCACCCAGCCGATCAGGTCTAAGCCGCTCTCCTTGGGCATCTCGATGTCACAGATCATGATATCCACCGGGTGCTCTGTCAGGATCTCCCTGGCCCGCTCTCCGTTATAGGCGAAAAATACCTGGGAAAATCCGAAGGCCTCCCAATCCAGCGCCTTTTTTAAGATCTCTATAGTCATCACTTCGTCATCCACCAGCAAAAGATTCCTCATATTTCCTCCTTTTTGCCCTGCTTTTTGGGCATACAGGGATACCCGCAGGGTGATTCCTCCTTTTTGCCCTGCTTTTTGGGCATACAGGGATACCCGCAGGGTGATTCCTCCTTTTTGCCCTGATAACTTCT
>CATJBQ010000183.1 GCA_949738465.1 uncultured Lachnospiraceae bacterium | reverse complement strand
CTTTGTCGGGGGCTTTGGCTTTTTCCCCTCGAGTTCCGGCGTCTTTTTCCCCGCCAAATCCGGCGCCTTACCCCGCCGCTCCTCCTTCGCCTGCCAGCTTTGGGAAGCCTTGGGCTGGAGCAGCGTTTTCGTCTCCGGTATTTTGTATACAATATTTTTACACGCCTTTTCAAAACACTCCGGATCGTATTTGGAGAGATACTTCAGATCCTCCAGCGTCAGCGCGTATTTGTTGTGAATCTTAATGTAAATATTTGCAAGACGTGCGTCCTTTCCCATATGAGCCCCTCCCTTACCAATCAGGCAGAAAAGATTTTTCCCTGCCCGCCGGGCATAAGCAGTATATTTTCTTCTGCCCCATGTGCATGCAAAATACATGTGTCACAGCGTCAGATCTCATGAATAAACAGCCCGCTCCGAAGCTTCGGCTCGAACCAGGTGGACTTGGGCGGCATCAGCCTCCCGGCGTCCGCCACCGCAAACAGCTCCTGGATGGAGGTGGGGTACATGGCAAACGCCACCGCGCAGTCCTCACTTACCCTCCGCTCCAGCTCCGCTAAGCCCCGGATTCCTCCCACAAAATCAATCCGCCCGTCGGTCCTGGGATCTTCAATGCCAAGCACCGGCCCCAATAGTAATCTCTGAAGCTGGGACACATCCAGCCCTTCCACCGGGTCGCCGCTTACATCCGCCGCCTTCACCCGGCACCGGTACCAGGCGTCCCCCAGGTACATGGAGAATTCTCCCTTCCGGCGCGGATGGACCGTTTCCAGCGTCTCCTCCCCCCGGGCGCAAGCCTTCCCGCCGCCCTCTTTCTTCCCGTCTGTCAGCTTTTCCACGTTAAAAATTTCACAAACCTTCTGCAAAAATTCTTCCGCACCATAACCGTTTAAATCCTTCACCACCCGGTTATAATCCATAATCCGCAACTGGTCGTCCGCAAACAGCACCGAAAGGAAAAAATTGAACTCCTCCTTCCCGGTACAGCCCGGATGCTCCCCGCGTCTCTTTAATCCCACCTTCACCGCCGAAGCCGCCCGGTGATGGCCGTCGGCAATGTAAATCTGCTCCATCTCCCCAAACGCCTCTGTAAGGGCTTCGATTTCTTCCGGCCCGTCCACCACGAACACCCGGTGCCGGATGTTGTCCCCGGACACAAAATCATAGAGGGACTTCCCTTCCTTGGCCCTTGCGATCACATTCCGGACCGCTGCCTGGGTCCGGTAGGCCAGAAAAATCGGTCCGGTCTGGGCGCTTAAGGCATCCACATGACGGATCCGGTCCTGCTCCTTCTCCTCCCTGGTATTCTCATGCTTCTTAATCGTGCCGTCCAGATAGTCGTCGATGGAAGCGCAGGCCACAAGGCCGTCCTGCACCCGCCCATCCATCGTCAGCTCATAAACGTAATAGAACTCCTGTTCTTCCCGTACAAAATCTCCCTCTGCCACCATCTGCCACAGCAGGTCATGGGCCTTCTGGTACACCCGGTCCTCGTAAGGGGAAACCGGCTCCTCAAACTGCGTCTCCGCCCGGTCAATCCTGAGAAAAGACAGAGGTTTTCCCAAAACCTCCGCTCTCGCTTCCTGGCTGTTATACACGTCGTAGGGCAGCGCCGCAATCTCTGCCGCCTTCTCCGCCGCGGGGCGGATGCACAAAAAGGGTTTTATCTTCGCCATATCCGTTCTTGCCTTTCTAAATCTCTGTCGTTCTTTCTCCTCAAATTCATCATAGCATATTTTTCAAGCCATTGGTAGGCTTTTTTCCACGAAAAAACAGTGAGACGAACCCTCCGCCTCACTGTTCTTTGTTCTTCCCTATTTCACCACGCGTACCTTCAGCACGCCGTCGATCTGCTGCAATTCCTCCACAACCTCGTCCGTCACCGCCGAATCCACATCCAGCAGCGCATAGGCGAAATCCCCCCGGCTCTTGTTGGTCATGTCGGAGATATTGATTCCGCCGTCGCCAAAAGCCTTGGTATATTTTCCGATCATCCCCTTGATATTCCGGTGCATGATGGCCACCCGGCCCGGCGTCTTGCAGACGCCCATGTCGCAGGCAGGATAATTGACGCTGTTCCTGATATTGCCGTTCTCCAGATAATCCATCAGCTCCTGCACTGCCATCTTCGCGCAGTTATCCTCCGCCTCCTCAGTGCTGGCGCCAAGGTGGGGAATCACGATGCAGCCAGGCTGTCCCGCTGTGGTGGGATTAGGGAAGTCGGACACAT
>CATJBQ010000182.1 GCA_949738465.1 uncultured Lachnospiraceae bacterium | reverse complement strand
TTTTGTCATCTTAAATCAAGCCATTTTTTTACCCCTTTCTTTTTTGTCAGTCTTGTATAGCTGTTTTATACAAAAACAAGTATACACCCATCAAAAAAAGAAATCAATAATTTTGCACGAAAAAAGATTTTTTTTCATTTTGAATTTGTGTGAGCTTACGAAGCATGGGGATTACCGGACGGTAACTAAATAACAATATTGTATGTATTGCATAAAAAGGGGATATGTTCTATACTAAACATGATAAATTTTGCCAGTCGCATCTGGCAGTAATTTAAAGTTCAGAAGGAGGTTTTCAAAATGGTAAGTATTAAGAAGGATTTTGTTGACAACATGTTTTCCGTTGCCGGAAAAGTTGCGCTGGTAACAGGCGCTACCGGGGCGCTGGGCAAGGTTCTTGCCAAGACCTACGGCTATGCGGGCGCGAAGGTTATGATGACCGGACGTAACGAGGGCAAGCTGAAGGAGCTGGAAGACGAGTTTAAGGCAGAGGGGATTGAGTGTGCGTACAGCGTAGCGGATCCTGCTGACGAGACACAGGTAGAGTCCTTAGTGAAAGCCACTGTTGAGAAATACGGCGAGATCAACATCCTGGCCGTCTGCCATGGCTACAACAAGCCCCAGAACATCTTAGAGCAGTCTGTTGCCGACTGGCAGTACATTATGGATGCTGACTGCAAGTCTGTCTATGTTGTCTGCAAGTATGTGGCACAGCAGATGGTAGACCAGCTTGGCGGAGCCGAGAATGTTGCTTCCGGACAGGGCGGCAAGATCCTGGTGGTTACTTCCCAGAGATCCAAGAGAGGCATGGCCGGCTATACCGGATACTGCACCTCCAAGGGCGGCGCCGATATGATGATCGCTTCCATGGCCTGCGACCTTTCCGCAAAATACGGCATCAATGTCAATGCCATCTGCCCCACGGTGTTCCGTTCAGAACTGACCGAATGGATGTTCGATCCGGAATCTGCCGTATATCAGAACTTTATGAAGCGCGAGCCCATCGGACGTCTGGCGGAGCCGGAGGATTTTGCGGGATACGCACTGTTCCTTTCCTCCAATGCCTCCAACTATATCACCGGTGCTGCCTGCGACTGCTCCGGCGGCTACCTGGTATGCTAAGGCTTTCATAAGGGAGATACGACAATGAGAGACATTAAGAAGTTTTTAGTATGCGGCGGTGGTATGATGGGAAGCGCCATTGCCCAGATCCTGGCGGGCTTAGAGGGCGCGGAGGTCACCGTATACGACGTATATCCGGTGGATATCGAGGCGAAGGTCCGGGGCAACATGAAGCTTCTGGTGGAGAAGGAGATCGTCACAGGGGCGGAGGTTGACGCAATCGTCGGGAAGATCCGCTTTACCCAGGACATGGAGAGCGAGGGCGTGAAGACGGCCCAGATGGTGGTGGAGTGCGTACTGGAAGACATGGAGATGAAGCAGAATCTGTTTGCCCAGTTGGAGGGCATTGTGGCAAAGGACTGCATTTTCTGTACCAATACTTCCGTTATGAGCCCCACGGAGATTTCCGCAAAATGCACCCACAAGGAGCGCCTGGTAGGCACCCATTTCTGGAATCCGGCATTTCTGATTCCCCTTGTGGAGGTGGTGAAGACCGACGCCACCAGCGACGAGGTGGCGGACACCGTGATGCAGGTGCTGACGGCCGCCGGCAAGAAGCCGGTGCTTTGTAAGAAGGACGTGCCGGGATTTATTGCCAACCGGATGCAGCATGCCCTGTGGCGTGAGGCAATCTCCATTGTGGAGCGGGGCATTGCCGACGCCAAGACGGTGGACGACGCCTGCAAGTACAGCTTCGGCCTGCGGCTTCCCTATCTGCCGCCCCTGGTGAACTCCGATATGGTAGGCACCCAGCTTACCTACAACATCCACAGCTATGTGCTGAAGGATTTGGAGGACCGGCACGATGCGTCTCCCCTTCTGCAGGAAATGATCGATAAGGGCGAGCTGGGCTTTCGGGCCGAGACTGTGGACGGGAAGAAAACCGGGTTCATGGAGTACACCGAGGATGAGATCGCATCCATCAACGGCGGTCTGAATGAGTATCTGATCAAGATGCTCTACAACAAATAATTAAAACTGCATTTAATTAAAAAATGATACATAGAAATGGAGGATTTCTAAAATGGGAAAAAAAGTTTTCGTTGATCTGACACATCCGTTCAGTGCTGAGATTCCGCGGTGGCCGTATTTTGACAAGCCGCTGATCGACAGCAAGCACTCTATGGCAAAGGGCGGCGTTCTGACCCAGTATGTGGGCTGCACCATGCACACCGGTACCCACTGTGACGCTCCCCGCCATGTAATGGAGCGCGAGTTTGACGGAAAGAGAGCCCGCTATACCCACGAGATGCCTGTTGACGCTTACACCGGAGATGCCGTGTGCTTAGAGATCAACGTGGGCCGCTGGGAGCTGATTACCGGCGAGCATCTGGAGGATGCCTGCAAGCGCGCAGGGATTAAGCCGGAGGAGCTGGAGGGAATGGTTGTCTGCCTGAACACCGGTATGCACCGCAAGTTTGACGATTCCAAGGAATACTATCATTATTCCTGCGGTACCGGCGTCGATGCCGGCAAGTGGTTCGTGGAGCACAAGGTAAAATGCGTAGCGATGGATATGCAGGCGCTGGATCATCCCCTTCACACCGCTATGGGCAACAATGGTATGACAAGAATGAACCTTCTGGGCGCAAGCGGAAGACCGATTACCGAGGAGTACATCGAGCAGTTTGGCGAGGAGGCTTATGCGGAGTTCGACAAGGAGTTGTACATCAAGCTTCACGGCAAGGAAGCCTATGACAAGAAGTTTGGCGATCTGGAAGCCATCGGCTGCTGGGGAACCTGGGAGCCCTGCCATAAGACCATGCTGGGCCACGGCATCGTAGGCGTTGAGAACCTGGGCGGCGACCTGGACAAGGTATCCGGCAAGCGTTTCCGTTTCTACTGCTTCCCCTTGAGATGGTACATGGGCGATGGCTCTATGGCCCGCTGCGTTGCCGAGATCGATGAGGATGACTTAAACGACGTACCGGAGAGAACTTATATGTACTGCGGCACCGGCTGCCAGGACAGAGATAACTACGGCTTTAAGAACTAATACAGGGAATTTTTTCCGGGAAGCGGTTGCGGACATGGAAAAACAGAGTTATAATAAAATCCAGGCGGGGAGCTTCCCCGGCTGGATTTTATCCATACATATGCGCGGAGGGCGGTTCCGCGTAAATACTATGACAGGAGTGAGTATAACATGGACAAGAATCTGAAAAACAAAACAATTATCACGGCAGCAGTGACCGGCGCCTGGCCCAAGAAGGAGAATAACCCCAATGTGCCCATGACGCCCGCGGAGATCGCTGACGACGTATATGCCTGCTGGAAGGCGGGGGCTGCCGTCGCCCATCTTCATATGAGGGATGATGAGGGCAACGGCACCATGAGCGCTGACAAATTCCGCGAGACAGTGAACTTAATCAAGACCAAATATCCGGATTGTGATATCATTCTGAATCTGACCACCTCCGGGGATATCCATGCGGACGATGAGAGCCGTATGGCCCACATCAAGGAGTTAAAGCCGGAGATGGCTTCCTATGACTGCGGTTCCATGAACTGGCTTAACAGCGGTCTGTTCCTCAACTCCCCCAAGTTCTTAGAGGAGTGCGGAATGCTGTTCCAGGAGACTAACACCAAGCCGGAGATCGAGGCATTTGACCCTGGTATGATCGGAAATGCGGCCTATTATCTGAAGAAGGGCGTACTGAAGGCGCCTTTGCATTTCCAGCTTTGCATGGGCTGTGCCAATGGAATTGCCGGAACCATGAAGAACCTGGTATTTATGAAGGAGACGATGGATTCCCTCTGCCCGGGCTCTACCTGGTCCTGCTTCGGCGTCGGCCATTCCGCCATGGAGATGATGTATGGCGCGGTGGCTATGGGCGGCCATATCCGTGTAGGTATGGAGGACAACGTTATGTACGCCAAGGGCGTGCTGGCGGACAGCAATGCGCAGTTTGTAGAGCGGGCGAGGCGCGTAATCGAGGAGTTTGGCAGAGAGGTTGCCACACCCGATGAGGCACGCCAGATCCTTGGTCTGAAATAGGATTGCGCTATGAGCTGGGGAGCACTGTATTTTTATTATAAGTGTCCGAAGTGTGGGAAGCTTTTTAAATATGCCACAGACCTGTTTACGGAATTCGGGGACGCGTTCGGGAACTGCCCGGACTGCGATACGCCCGGAACGTATTTGAAGGAGGGGGCCCGCACACCGGACGACCTGCTTTATGAAGAGGTGGAATGAAGCATTCTTGCGGCAACGGGCCTGCGGTGCAGAAAGCGGCTGTATGGCCCTTGTCCGTGAAAATAAATGTGAGGAGGATAACTGGAAATGAAAAACAAGATTGTATCTGTACAGGAAGCCGTTTCCCATATCAATGACGGCTGCTCCATCATGATCGGTGGATTCCTGGGCTGCGGTACCTCGGAGCTGATGATGGACGCCATTGTGGAAAAGGGTGTGAAAGATTTAACAATCATCGGCAACGATACCGCTTATGTGGGGGTAGGCGCCGGCAAGCTGATCTGCGCCAAGCAGGTGAAGCATGTGATCGCTACCCATATCGGTACCAACAAGGAGACCGGGAATCAGATGACCTCCGGCGAGACCGAGGTAACTCTGGTGCCCCAGGGCTCCTTAGCGGAGAAGATCCGTGCGGCGGGCATGGGACTGGGCGCTGTGATCACACCCACCGGCGTGGGTACCGACGTGGCGATTGGCAAGGAGACCATGACCATCGACGGCAGAGAGTACCTGGTGGAGCCCCCGGTGCGGGCCGATGTTGCGATCCTCAAGGGAAGCATTGTGGACAAGGCCGGCAATGTTTACTACGAAGGAACCTCCAAGAATTTCCAGGAAGTGATGGCCATGGCGGCGGATACGGTGATCGTGGAGGCCGAGAAGCTGGTAGAGGTAGGAGAGCTGGATCCCAATTATGTAATGACGCCGGCGATTCTGGTGGATTATATTATCGTTGGAGGTGACAAATAATGGCATCAGCAAAAGAGATTATCGCATATCGTGTAGCGCAGGATTTGAAGGATGGGGACGTGATCAATCTTGGAATCGGCCTGCCCACCATGGTGGCCAACTATATCCCCGAGGGCGTTGAGGTAACCATCCAGTCCGAGAACGGGATCCTTGGTATGGATCGTGTGGCAAACGAAGGGGAGGAGCTTAAGGACGTCATTAACTCCGGCGGCCAGCCGGTGCTGATTACCCCGGGCGCCTGCTTTTTTGACAGTTCCATGTCCTTTGGTATCATCCGCGGCGGCCATGTGGACGTTACGGTTCTTGGGGCCCTGCAGGTGGACGAGAAGGGCAACCTGGCCAGCCATGTGGTTCCCGGCAAGATGGTTCCCGGTATGGGTGGGGCCATGGATCTGGTGGTGGGAGCCAAGGAAGTGATTATTGCAACCACCCATACCCAGAAGGGCGTTGCCAAGATCTTAAAGGAGATTACCCTTCCGGCCACCGCCGTCAAGTGTGTGGATAAGATCGTGACCGAGCTTTGCGTCATCCAGGTGACGGATGCGGGGCTGGAGCTTACAGAGATCGCTCCCGGCGTGACCGTGGAGGAGGTACAGGCTCAGACAGAGGCGACGCTGATTGTCAGCGGGGACCTGAAGACCATGGCGGTTCCGGCGGAATAAGGGCAGCGGAAGCCTGTGGAGTTCTGGCAGGATAAAATGCATCCAGAAGTGTGGAAGGATAAAAATGCAGCCGGAAGCGTGGAAGGATATAGGATACGGGTGGCCGAAAGGGGCTGTCCGTATCTTTTTGTTGCCCTTTTCTGCGGGATATGGTACAATTCACGTACGGATTGTGCGGCGGGCAGGGGAAATCTTCCCTGCATGTTTCAATAGACAGGAGGGATTTCCATGCCGGAACAGGAAATAAAGGAAGCCATTTTTGCGGGAGAGCGGGCCCTTCGTGCGCTTAAGGTGGCCCAGGAGGACTTAGGGAGCGCACGGAACTGGGGGATTGCGGATCTTTTGGGCGGCGGCTTTTTCGTGAATCTGATCAAGCATTCCAGGCTGGAGGGTGCGTCGGCCCATATGGAGACTGCCAGGGAGGAGCTTAAGAGCTTTCAGAGGGAGCTTCGGGACGTTGCCCTGTACACGGAGCTTCAGTTGAATATCGGGGATTTTCTGACGTTCGCGGACTTCTTTTTTGACGGATTGATTGCGGATTATATGGTACAGTCGAAGATTACTGACGCCAGGAGACAGGTGGAGCAGGCGATTTCCCAGGTAGAGCAGATTCTTGCGGATTTGCGGAGGTTGTGAGCAGGAGTTATGTATGCAGGAGAATGTAAAAATCAGGATGCAGAGATAACGATACTATTTTGGAATATAGGTAATCGGATCAATCAGAATGTGTTGGATAATGAAAGAGCTGAATATGGAAAACAGATTGTCGTAACATTGTCACGACATTTATCCTGGTCACATTTTGTTGCGCTTATTCCGATCAAAGATGATATGGCAAGAGATTTTTATACGGAGTTATGCAGATATGAGAAATGGAATGTCAGGACGTTGCGAAAAAAATAAGTGGAATGCTGTATGAGAGAACGGCACTTAGTGCAAGGCCTGAGAAAATCATTAAGCAGGAATTGGAGGAATTAAAAAGTAACGACAGAATATCACCAGACATTGTTTTCCATAATCCATATTTTCTTGATTTTACCGGCTTGAAGGGAGTTTATAAAGAGAAAAACCTGGAAGATCTGTTATTAGCTGGATTGGAAAAATTTATTATGGAATTAGGTACAGGATTTGCTTTTGTAGAACGCCAAAAACATATGGTCATAGATGGAGAAGATTTTTTTCTGGATATGTTATTTTTTAATCGGGCATTACATAGGCTTGTTGCAGTAGAGTTAAAATTAGGAAAGTTCAAAGCAGCGTATAAGGGACAGATGGAATTATATCTGCGATGGTTGGAAAAGTATGAGATGCAGGAGGGGGAAGAAACACCGCTGGGCTTGATTTTATGTACAGAGGGTGGCAATGAGCAGATAGAACTTCTTCAGTTGGATAAGTCTGGAATCCGAGTATCACAGTATTTGACCGTATTGCCAGAAAAGAAGTTATTAGCAGAGCAGATCAACCGGGCGTTGAAGGAAGCAAGGGAACGTCAGGTGGTTGAGGAGGATTATGATGAGTGATGAATTATTGTTTTTTGATGCAAAGTTTCATACGGTGGCCGAAAAATGAAGGAAATATTACAAAAAAGAGAAAAGCTGATTAAAATTTTACAGGAAATGGGAAGCACCGGGGTGGCTTTTTCCGGGGGAGTGGATTCCACCTTCCTGTTGAAGGCGGCCAGGGAAGCATTGGGAGAGCAGGTGCTGGCGGTGACGGTTCAGGCAGCCTGGGTGCCCCGGCGGGAGCTGTCCGAGGCAAAAGCTTTTTGTGAGAAGGAGGGGATCCGCCAGGTGAGTTTAAGGGCGGAAGCCTCTGAGGTGGAGGGATTTTCGGAGAATCCGCCGGACCGCTGTTATCTGTGTAAAAAGGTGTTGTTTGAGAAAATGATGGCGGCGGCAAGAGAACGCCAGTTTGCCTGGATGGCGGAGGGCTCCAATGTGGACGATGAAGGGGATTACCGTCCGGGGATGCGGGCCATTGCGGAGCTTGGCGTCCGAAGCCCCTTGCGGGAGGCGGGGCTTACCAAGGCGGAGATCCGCCTGCTGTCGAAGGAGTGGGGCCTTCCCACCTGGGACAAGCCTGCCTATGCCTGCCTGGCTTCCCGGTTTGTGTACGGGGAGGAGATCACGGCAGAGAAGCTCGCCATGGTGGAACAGGCGGAGCAGCTTCTGGTGGATCTGGGCTTTCGCCAGATGCGGGTGCGGCTCCATGGAACCCTGGCCCGGCTGGAGGTGCCCCCGGAGGAGTTTGGGCGGCTGCTGGAAGGCGCGGTCCGGCAACGGATTACCGGGGAACTGTCCCGGCTGGGATTTTCTTATGTGACCATGGACCTTAAGGGATTTCGCAGCGGCAGCATGAACGAGACCCTTGCGCTGGGGGAACCGGCATTCTGATTTGCCGGATAGAACAGAAGGAGAAGGAGAGATACCAATGAAAAAAAGAAAAGGATTTTTTGGAGAATTCAAGAAGTTTATTATGCGCGGGAATGTGATGGATATGGCGGTGGGCGTCATTGTGGGCGGCGCTTTTACGGCCATTGTCACCTCCCTGAACCAGGACATTTTAACCCCCATCCTGGGGCTGTTTGGCGGGATTGATTTTTCTTATCTGACCTTGAAAATGGGCAGCGGCGAGAATGCGCCCGTCCTGGCCTACGGCAATTTTATTATGGCGGTGATCAATTTTCTGATCACGGCGCTGGTGATTTTCTGTATTGTGAAGTGCATCAATGCCTTAAACGACCGGTTTTCCAAAAAGGAGACGCCTCCGGCTCCCACCACCAGGGTGTGCCCGTTCTGTAAGAGTGAGATTGCAATCGACGCCCTGCGGTGTCCCCATTGCACTTCCACGCTGGACGACTGACTTACGGATGCAGTTCATCCTTGTATTTCCATGCCGGACGATTGATCAAAAGCCCGGATCGGATCAGATAGAATCGGATCAGAGCAGCGCAGGCTTACCACTTGCGCCGCTTTTTTTACCTGTTGGGAAAAGAGTATTTACTTTTTGTGAAAAATTTGTCATACTGATCCCATGGAAATGGGGAAATGAAAAATGAAAATACGGCTGGAGCTTGACGACGGCATTGCGGAGGAAGAAGTGGTGATCCGCTGCGGGGAGCTGAACGAAACGGTAAAAAGAATACAGCAGGCATTGCGGGAGATCGCCGCGGCGAAGCAGCATTTTGTCTTTTACAAGGGGGACACGGAATATTATATTCCTCTGGATGAGATTCTGTTTTTTGAGACGGAATCAAGGCAGATTTTTGCCCATACGGCCGGCGATCTGTACCAGGTGAAGTACCGCCTGTACGAGCTGGAGGAATTTCTGCCGGGATATTTTATGCGGGTGTCCAAGTCCACGATCCTCAATACGAAAAAGGTTTACGCCATCCGGCGCAACCTCACCGCCTCCAGCGCCGTAGAATTTCAGAATACTCATAAGCAGGTGTTTGTATCCAGATACTATTACAAACTCCTGAAGCTAAAATTAGAGGAAAAGAGGAGCTTTGTATGAGAAAAAATTCAGAGAAAATATTTTGGGGTGTCTTTCTGATCTTAGGAGCGGTGTTTCTTGTGGCCAGCAGGCTTGGATTCCTGCAGGGAATCAGCCTGGGGCGGATTCTGTTTTCTATTCTGTGGATCGCCGTTTTGATCAAGGGGATCGTGAAGGTCCGGTTTGGGGAGATTTTGTTCTCCATCGCTTTTCTGTGCATCATCTATGACGAGTTTCTGGGGATCGAGGCACTGACCCCCTGGACAGTGCTGGCGGCGGCTCTTTTGGGAACCGTGGGGCTGAATCTGTTGTTTCGCAGGAAACGCCATTTTCACCGGGTGGAGGGTCACGGGGGAGAGTTTGCCGAAGGCGCGGGATATTGCCATACAGAGGAAGGCGGACAGGGAGAAACGGTGTTTTGCGAGGCTAACTTTAGTTCGGTGGTCAAATATGTGGATTCCAGGGATTTTCAATACGCTTCCCTGGAGTGTAATTTCGGCGGCATGAAGGTGTATTTTGACCAGGCGGCCATTCCCAGCGGCAATGCTACCGTGGAGCTGGATGTGTCCTTTGCCGGGGTGGAGCTGTACGTGCCAAAGGAATGGAATGTGGTGAATAACGCGGTTACATCCTTTGCGGGGATTGACGAGAAGGGACGCAACCGGTCAGAAGGAACGCCTGTTCTGTCCCTGGTTGGAGATGTGAACTTTGGAGGAGTGACGATTATTTATGTGTAGGGGGTAACTGTTAAGTTTTCCCATACTCCCTCCGATATATAGAATAGAGTAAGTGTGAAAGGATTTGCACGGAATTAAGCTAAGGAGGGCAACTCAATGAACAGAGTAGGAGATTATGGATTTTATCAGAAGAACAGCTATGACAGCACCGTCCGCAATCGTAAGACGGAGAAGGCTGGAGCCAGCAGCACGGGGAAGGCTTCGGAGAAGAAGGAGGTCCAGCTCAGCTATCGGGCCCAGGAGCTTTTGAAGGAGCTTAAGAAGAAGTATTCCAATATGGACTTCATGGTGGCGGACTACGAGACCGATGAGGAGGCGTCCGAGTACCTGTCCCGGGGAACGAAGCAGTACAGCGTGCTGATGGACCCCGAGGAGTTGGAGAAGATGGCTGCCGATGAGGATTATAAGAAGAAGAACCTGTCCCTGATCGATGAGGCTACCGGCAAGCTGGATGAGCTGAAGGAGCAGCTTGGGGATGAGGGCAAAGAGGTGAAGCACTTAGGAGTCAGCATCGGCTCCGACGGAACGGTCAGCTATTTTGCAGAGCTGGAGAAGATGAGCGAAAAGCAGCAGGAGCGCATCGAGAAGAAGCGGGAGGAGAAGGCGGAGGCCGCCAAAGCAGAGAAGCGCAAGGATCCTTACCAGGATCACAGGACGTCTGGAAAGCGCGCCACTGTTAAGGCCGCTACGGCAGAGGAGCTGCTGGAGAAGATCAAGAGCTTCGACTGGAGCACCGTGAAGGAGGAAAAGGACAAGACCAGCGGGAGCAGGTTTGATGCGACGATTTAGGCGAATAACCGTGGACTTTGCTGCCCAATCGTGTTATACTAAACTTATCGTAAGTGACAAAATAGTCTCATGATTGGGAGGTGATCATATGCCAAATAAAAATTTGGAGATCACACAAAAAGCAATGGAGGACTTTAAGAAGATCCAGGAGTATATGATATTGGCAAAGGAAGAAAATTCCACGAAGACTTATGCAAAATTAAAGGACGAATATATATATCTGAAAAGTTTTCTTACGATTGCCGGTGTTAATCTCACGGAGCTTGACAAGATCAAAGAGTAAAACGGAATAGTGGCGCAGTAAAACCCCGGGAATCCGACAAATACCTTGGATTCCCGGGGTTTTTTTATCCAACATACTTACAATAAAACCCAAACCGGATCCCGGTTATCACATTATTTTCCATTTGAAGATACACGCCATAATTGTTAATTCCGGATCCGGTGACATACCAGAATTCCTGCCCCTCCTCCAGATGAAAGCCCAGATCCGTAACGGCAGCGGCGGCTTCCTGGGCGCTCATGCCGGGGGCGATCCCCAAGGCCGTAACGCCGTCGATGGCGGCCGTATAGTTGAAGGCCGTGGCATTCAAAAGATCCAGGTCGATGACCTCCTGGCCGTTTACACTGCCGATGAGGCAGTCTTCATATCCATCCGGATTGTCAAAGGTTACGCTACAGTCAGCTTCCAGGTATCCCTGCACCGCGTCCAGCCCGCCGTCCATGTAGAGAAGGGCCAGATCCTTGTCGGAGGAGGCCTGTGCAATGTCCTGGGCTACGAATTCCAGGTAGGGATGGATCAGGGCCGTGATGGCTTCGTAGGTAAGGTTTTCCCAGGGAAGCTCCAGTGCGGCAGCGTTGCCATAGATTTCCCGGCTCCAGGAGTCAAAATCGCCGTTGTCCCTGGTGGTGGTAACGCCGGTTTTCCCGTCGGTCACAAGGTAGACCAGACCGTCGCCGTCGGCGTCGATGTCATCCGGGAAGGGGTTCCCTTCATAGTCCGTCTGGGAAAATGCCTTCTCCCAGCTACTGACGTTGTACAGAAGCTGATAGGTATCGCTGGCTTCGTCGTGGGCAAAAAGCGTGCAGGGCCAGAATTCCATGCCCATACTGTGGTTGTGGGAGGCATCCGCCTTTAGCAGTCCGTTGTCATAGAAGGTGAGGGAGGGGTATTCGATGGCTTCCGTCACCAGGCTGCCGGTACTGGGATCATACTCCCACACGCAGCCCACCATGCCGGCGGAGGAGGTGCTGGTAAAGTACAAGACAAGCTCCAGGCTGCCGTCGCCGTCCACGTCTGCAACGGCAAACTGGTTGTCCTCCATGGAGCTGTAGCTGTCCACGTCCAGCAGGCTGCCGTCCGGCAGCACATATCCGTGGTAAACGCCGGAGAGAATCTCCCCGTAGGCGTGACGGATCCGGGCCAGGGCGCGTTCCTCTGCCGCAGAGTCCTCCTGCTCTTGCTTGTCTGTGGTTTTGGAATCTTCTGCTTCGGAACCCTCCGGTTCCTCCTCCTGCTCCTTAGAAGGCTCCTGTTTTGTGGAGTTCTCCCCGGAGGGAGCTTCCGGCTCCTGGGTGTCAGGCGGCACATCGGAAGGGGCGTCTGCCTTGCCGCAGCCGCCCACAGCGGTCAGCAGCAGTGTGAGAAGGGATAAAATACAGATTGTTTTTTTCATAACAGTTCTCCTTTTTTCGTTATTCTTAAGCGCCCTACAGGGCGCCTTTTTTCAGGTTCTTCTGTGCCGTGGACAGCATCAGCTTGATCCGGTTTAACTGGTTCACCTCCGAGGCCCCGGGATCGTAGTCGATGGCCACGATGTTGGATAAGGGGTAGCGGTGGCGCAGCTCCTTGATGACGCCCTTGCCCACCACATGATTGGGCAGGCAGGCGAAGGGCTGGGTGCACACGATGTTGCTGGTGCCGGTGTGTATAAGCTCCAGCATCTCTCCCGTCAGAAACCATCCTTCCCCGGTCTGGTTGCCCTGGGACACGATGGGAGAAGCGTAGCGTGCCAGGTCGGCGATGCGGGCCGGCGGGTCAAACCGCCTGCTCTTTTTAAATTCGTCCCGGGCGGCGCCTCGAAGCCACTCCAAGCCCTTGATGCCAAGATTGCTCATGCGCTTGGATTTTTTGCTCATGCCCAGCACATCGGCCTTGAAATTCTGGTTATAGAAGCAGTAGAGGAAGAAGTCCAGAAGATCCGGAACCACGGCCTCGGCTCCTTCTGCCTCTAAAAGCTCCACCAGGTAGTTGTTGGCGGCCGGCAGGAACTTCACCAGGATCTCCCCCACCACGCCCACCCGGGGCTTCTTGATATCCAGAAGGGGCAGGTTGTCAAAATCCCGAATGATCTGTCTGCAGTAGCGCTTGAACCTACGGTGGGACACCAGCCTGTCGGTGGCCACCAGTGCGATGCATTTCTGCTTCCATTTTTCATGAAGGGCGTTGGCGGCTCCCGGCGTGGCCTCATAGGGGCGGGTCCGGTAGAGACAGCGCATGAAAATATCACCGAACACCAGTGCGTATAGGCCCTTCTGGATCAGGGGCAGGGTGAACTTGAAGCCGGGATTGTCCTCTAAGCCGCTTAAGTTGATGGAGATCACCGGAACCTGGGGATAGCCGGCTTTCTCCAAGGCCCGGCGGATAAAGCCGATGTAGTTGGAGGCCCGGCAGCCCCCGCCGGTCTGGGAGATCACCACGGCCGTCCGCTCCATATCGTATTTGCCGGAGAGCACGGCGTCCATAATCTGGCCCACCACCATCAGGGAAGGATAGCAGGCATCGTTGTTGACGTATTTTAAGCCCACGTCCACGGCGGATTTGTTATCATTCTCCAGTACCACCAGGTTGTAGCCCGAGGCCTGAAAGGCCGGCTGGATCAGTTCAAAATGG
>CATJBQ010000181.1 GCA_949738465.1 uncultured Lachnospiraceae bacterium | reverse complement strand
CCTGTGGCTTCCTGGATGTCTTCCACAGTTTTTGCACCGGCTTCTATGGCATCCATGATTTCACCGGCAGTCACTCCCATGCAGTTACAAATAATCTCATCCCGATCCATAATCATCCCTCCTGGCAGATTTTTTGTTTTTTATGTTTGGCGCCCGCTGCCAGCCGCTGTCTGCGTGGCCGGCTGTGCCATGGCGAAATGTTCCTTGCCGTGCGGACTGATGATAATATACCCGTTTGTTCTGTATTTTATCCTATTTTTTCTCTTTTCCAGCCAAGGGAATTATGGTAAAATCTGCGTATAAGGGCAGTGCCAAAACAGCATGGGGCGGCCAAGGGGTATCAAGCGCCATGCAGGCAGGCCAATATTATTTATAAAGAGAGAATGGGATTATGATACAGGCAAACAAGCAGCAGAGAGAAAAACGGAACCAGGGGCAGGATGGGGAGCCAAGGCTCTGTACTTCCTGCGGAGGCCGGCTAGAGAGGAAAAACCCTTACCTGTACCAGTGCACTTCCTGCAAAAGGACGTACTATATTTCCGCTGACCGTGCCCACAGGGTGACGGTGCAGGTATCCGCCGGGAGGCTGGTGGTGGCCTGCGCCGTGGCAGCGATTATCATTGCCGCCGTCGCCATGACAGGGTATCAGCTTTATACCGGGCACCTGGTAGCCTCTGCCAGCCGTTTTTCGGTGGTGTTCCGGGACTTTTTGATGGAGGCTTACAAAAAGCCGGTGGCCGAGGTCAGCCCGGGGGATCTGGCAGGGATCAAGTACCTGAAGATCGAAAAAGGGAAGAAATACCGTTTCACCTACGGCTATGAGGACTATTACAGCTTCCCGGATAAAGGGCGTTTTGAGGATACTTTGCAGACTGTCGAAATATCCGGCAGGACGGACGATTTTTCGCCTTCCAATGTGCAGTATTTTACCGGGCTGACCCGTCTGGAACTATACACGGGGGGATGGGAAAACTATATCCTGCCAAAGGAAAATGTCCTGCAGGGGATCTTCTGCGTGGACGGCATGTCCAAATATGGGACGCCGCAGTTTTTCTCAGCCGTGAATCCGGACACCTTGACGGAGGTGGGGATCCTTAAGGCAGAAGGGCGCAAGGATTTCTCGTTTATGGAGGATTTGCGGGGGGTGAGGCGCCTTGTGATGTCGGATGCGAAGCTGGAGGACAGTGCAATATTTGACGGCTTTGAAGACCTGGAGGAATTATATCTGTACTATGTGGTGATGGAGGAAGAGGATGCCGCGGCCATCATCGAGGGACTGCTGTCGCTGCCGTCCCTGAAGCATTTTTATATAGAAGGAAAAACCGCATGGTACATAACAAAGGAGCAGTGGGAAAAATGGGAAAAGATGTATGGGAACCGAATCAGCTTGGAGCGGAAGTAGCGGGGGAGAAGGACTATGTGATCCGGACCTCCAACAAAAATGAGAAGGCGGAACTTTTAAAGCTGGAGTGTGAAAACTGCGGCGCGTCCCTGGAACTGGTGAACAAGACCCATGCCCGCTGCCCGTATTGCGGGCAGCGGTACCTGATTGACGAGGCAAAAGGGACGATTGTCCATGTCCAGGTGGATTATAGCGGCAATAGGGAGATGTACCAGGCAGTCAACAATACAAGGAATGCGCTGATTTTGTTCCTGGCTGTGGGGGCACTGGTCACCTTGATTGTCCTGGGGTTTAATATAGCTGCCAAAAAATCAGTGTTTTCCACCTCGGATGAAGATATGCCGGTGGATGCCCACGGGGAACTGCTGGTGATATTCTGCAAGGATATTTTCGGCAAGGAATACAAGGAGATCACCCCGGAGGAATTTGCTTCCATCCGTTATCTGCGGTGCTCCTATGAGCGGGAGGGCAGCGAGGACTTCAATGTGATCTCTTATAGCTTTACCAATTATGAGGACTGCGGCAGTGAGAAGGAGTTCCAGGATACAGTAAAGACCTGGACATACCGGACGAAGCGGGTTACCTGGCCTTCGGATTATACGATGTTCACGGGACTGACCCGGATTGATACTACGGATACGGTCTGGCTTTCCCTGCAGAAATTCTCTCCTGTCAACATAATCAGCCGTGTGGATACGGATGACCGGCTGGACACGGTTTTTGGAACCTTGAACCCGGAATATATCAAGGTGCTGAACCTTGGCATTATGGGAAACAACTTAGAGGGGATCGGCCGGTTCAAAAATCTGGAGGAACTGGCAGTAGATACCAATTTGTCCAGCCAGAATGCAGATATCAGCGGGATCGAGGAGTGCACGAAGCTGAGGAAGGTGCGGCTGCGGTGCGGGAAGGCTTACACAGGGCTTGAAAAGCTGTCCGGCCTGTCCGGGCTTGAGAGCATCTATATCGACCATGTGATGCTGGAGGATTGCGGCTTCTTAAAAGATTTGTCCGGGCTTGAGGAGTTGTCCATCTATACCGGGGAGGAGGCAGACCTTTCCCTGCTGGATTCATTCCCCAACCTAAAAAAGGTGGATTTTTTGGATCAGGAATATATCATGCCGGGGGAGATTTCCCGGTTGGCAGGAGTGGAGAAACTGCGGATTTCCGTCGGT
>CATJBQ010000180.1 GCA_949738465.1 uncultured Lachnospiraceae bacterium | reverse complement strand
GCGAAGCGAAGCTTTCCGCTACCCAGACGAAGCGAAGCGGAGTTTGGGTTTCCCGAAGAGCGAAGCGAAGCTTTCCGCTACCCAGACGAAGCGAAGCTTAAGTTCGGGTTTCCCGAAGAACGAAGCGAAGCTTTCCGCTACCCAGAGGGAGCATAGTAATTAATAAGAAAGAAGGATGAGTGAGATGAACGTACTAGTAATCAACTGTGGAAGCTCTTCCCTGAAGTTCCAGCTAATCAATTCCGATACCGAGGCCGTGCTTGCCAAGGGTCTTTGCGAGCGGATCGGCATTGAGGGAAGCCAGATTGTGTATCAGCCGGCGGGAGGAGAGAAGGAGACGACGGTAAGCCCCATGCCTTCCCACACCCAGGCGATCCAGATGGTGCTGGATGCCCTTGTAAATGAGAAAAGCGGCGTAATTGGAAGTCTTTCCGAGATCGGAGCGGTGGGCCACAGACTGGTACACGGCGGTGAGAAGTTTGCAAGCTCAACCCTCATCGATGACGAGGTGATTGCGGCCGTTGAGAGCTGCAACGATCTGGCGCCTTTACATAATCCGGCCAATCTGATCGGCGTGCGCGCCTGCCAGGAGCTGATGCCCGGGGTTCCCATGGTGGGGGTCTTCGATACGGCATTTCACCAGACCATGCCGGAGAAGGCATACCTTTACGGCCTTCCCTACGAGTATTATGAGAAATACAGCGTCCGCAGATACGGCTTCCACGGCACCTCCCACAGCTATGTCAGCAAGCGTGCCGCAGAGCTGGAGGGAAAGCCCTATGACAGCCTCAAGATCATAGTCTGCCATCTGGGCAACGGCGCTTCTGTCTGCGCGGTGAAGAACGGCAGGTCCATCGATACTTCCATGGGACTGACTCCCTTGGAGGGATTGATTATGGGAACGCGCTCCGGCGACGTGGATCCCGGCGCCTTGGAGCTCATTGCCAAGAAGGAGGGTATGAGTTTCGACGAGATTATGACCATGGTGAACAAGAAGTCCGGCGTTCAGGGATTGTCCGGCATTTCCAGCGATTTCCGCGATCTGGAGGGCGCGGCATCCAAGGGCGATGCGGCTGGGAAGCGTACCCTGGAGGCGTTCAACTACCGGGTAGCCAAATACATCGGCGCATACGCGGCGGCCATGAACGGGGTAGACGTGATCTGCTTTACCGCCGGAATCGGTGAAAACGGCCCCGGCACCCGGGCAGATATCTGCTCCTATCTGGGATATCTGGGCGTTGAGATCGATCCGGAGGCCAACAACATCCGGGGCGAGGAGCGCCTGATTTCCACAGAGGCTTCGAAGGTACACGTATACTGCCTGCCCACCAATGAAGAACTGGCCATTGCCAGAGAGACCGTGGCCCTGGTGCGGTAGATAAGCGGCTGGGATCTTGTTGTGACTACTGCCGTTATGGACCCGTTACGGAGTGGCCTGGGCGGAGCGAAAAAACTGGTTGACAAACCGTTGGCAAGTATGTATAATAGAACAAGTGTGGATAGGAGACTGTTATGACCATAGATGTATCAGACGTGATTTCCAACGAAGATCGTGATATGACCGTGGAGGTCTGCCCGGAGATGGATGTGTTTTCATCCAGGCTGGGTGCGTTTCCCATTGTGGAGAAGGAGGCCTTTCTTCTGCATATTGCCAATCTGGAGAACAAGAAGCTGAGGATCGAGGGGCATACAGCCGTCACGATTGCGATTCCATGCGACCGCTGCCTGAAGGAGGTTGCCACTGTATTTCCCATTGAGATCCATAAGGAGATCGTTTTGGAGAAGCCGGAGGATCCGGAGGACGGGGAGCTGGAAGACACAAGCTGCATGATTGAGAAAGAACTGGATTTAGATCAACTTATTTTTGGAGAGATATTGGTGAGCTGGCCAATGAAGGTTTTGTGCAGGGAGGATTGCGCGGGCATCTGCAAGCGGTGCGGCGCGGATCTGAATCTGGCGCCTTGCCAGTGCCAGAAGACGGAACCAGATCCAAGAATGGCAGCTATCCAGGATATATTTAACCAATTTAAGGAGGTGTGAACACATGTCTATTTGCCCGAAGAACAAATCTTCCAAGGGAAGAAGAGATAGAAGAAGAGCCAACTGGAAAATGACCGCTCCGAACCTTGTGAAGTGCAGTAAGTGTGGAGAGCTGATGATGCCTCACAGAGTATGCAAGGCTTGCGGCTCTTACAATAAGAAAGAGATCATTCCGCAGGATTAATGCGTGTAGTAAGGGGAGTACCACTTTTTGTGGTGCTCTCTTTTTCTACATGGGCTAAATGATTTTACAAGGAGAAGAATATGAACCGTCTATTTGATATGAACAACGGATTTTTCCGTGGCTTGTCCAAGCTGGTGGACTGTATTTACCTGAGTATTATATTTGTATTTTCCAGCATTCCCATTTTCACCATCGGGGCGTCGCTGACGGCCCTGTACTACGCGGTGCAGAAGTCCCTGAAAAACGACAGGGGGTATGTGGGCAAGGAATACTGGGCCGCATGGAGGCGGAATTTTAAGCAGAGCACATTGATCTGGCTTTTGAACCTGGTGATGGGGATTGTGCTGTATGGGGATATCCAGATCCTGAAGGTGATGGAGGAGGCCGGCAATCCTTTGGGGAAGGCTTATGTGTTTTTTGGAGTGCTGCTGGTGCTGATGCTGCTGTGGATTTCCTACCTGTACCCTTATATTGCCCGTTTTGAGAATACCACGAAGGCCATTATGAAGAATGCGGCCTATATGGCGATCCTGAATCTGCCAAGAACCTTGCTGATCGGCCTGCTGATGCTGGTTTTCGGCCTGGTGATTTACCTGATCCCCATTTCCATTTTTCTGGTTCCGGCTGTGTATACCTGGCTGAAAAATTACAACCTGGAGAAGGTGTTCCGCAAGTATATGAGCGAGGAGGACATTGCGGCGGAGGATGAATTGAACCGGGAATATAAAAATTAGATTTATTTTTAAAATCCCAGGAAGAATTTTCAAAAATAAGGTTGAAAAATTCATATAAAGCGTTAAAATAGAGGGTAGAGTTTTATAAATAATTAATAATGAGTAAGGAGTGATTGCAAATGGCAGTAATGAAAGGTTTCCGTATGATGATTGATAAGCTGAAGGCCAGCCCGAAGCGGATTGTTTTTACGGAAGGAACCGATGAGCGTATTCTGGAGGCGGCGTCCCGTCTGCTAGCAGGTAATTTCCTGACTCCCATTCTGGTGGGAGACCCCAAGGAGGTGAAGGACGCGGCGGAGGAGTATGGCTATAACGTGCGGGGGGCAGAGATCATAGCCCCCAACAATTTTGACCGGATGGACGAGATGGTGGAGCTTCTGTGCGAACTTCGCAAGAGCAAGAATATGCAGCCGGAGGAAGCGCGTAAGCTTTGCAGCCAGGGCAATTATTTTGGAACGATGCTGGTGAAGATGGGAATTGCGGATTCCCTGCTGGGCGGAGCAACCTACTCCACCGCAGATACGGTCCGCCCGGCCCTGCAGATCATTAAGACCAAGCCGGGGCATTCCATCGTAGGCTCCTGCTTTATCATGGTGCGTCCTTCTGCAACCGGTGATAACGAGGTGCTGGCCATGGGGGACTGCGCCATCAACATCCGGCCCAACGAGGACGAGCTGGCGGAGATTGCTGTGGGAGCGGCGGAATGCGGTAAGATTTTCGGCATTGATCCCAAGGTGGCCTTCTTAAGCTACTCCACCCTGGGCTCTGGCAAGGGCGAGGATGTGGATAAGATGCGCAATGCGGCGGCCAAGGCTAAGGCCATGCGCCCGGATCTGGCCATTGAAGGAGAACTGCAGTTCGATGCGGCGGTTTCTCCCCGCGTGGCGCGTACCAAGTGCCCGGACAGCCCGGTGGCAGGGCATGCCAACACCTTTGTTTTCCCGGATATCAATGCCGGCAATATCGGTTATAAGATTGCGCAGCGTCTTGGTAATTTTGACGCCTACGGCCCGATCCTGCTGGGTCTGAATGCGCCCATTAACGACCTGTCCCGCGGCTGTAACGCGGAGGAGGTATATTCCATGGCGATCATTACAGCGGCACTGGTGGATGAATAAGAGGAAGGAAAAGCCCTGGACATTGGTTTCGGGGCTTTTTTATGCACGGGGGTATGTGCAGCAAAGCAGGATTCTTTTTAAATAGTTGTTGATTTCTCCGCACACTTATAGTATATTTTGTATAGATATTTGCATTTGGACAGCAGAAAAACGGCTGTCTGTAATGAGGAGGAAGGATATGCAGGAGCAGATTAAGGTGGCAGTGGATGCCATGGGCGGCGATCATGCGCCGGCCGAGCCTGTGAAGGGCGCTGTGGCGGCTGTTACCCGCCGCAAGGATATCCATGTATTCCTTGTGGGACAAGAGCGTGTGGTCAGAGAGGAGCTTAAGAAGTGTTCCTATACCGGGGACGGGATCACCGTTGTGGACGCCCCGGAGGTGATTGAGACGGCGGAGCCGCCGGTGATGGCGATCCGTAAGAAGAAGCAGTCCTCCATTGTGGTTGGGATGAACCTGGTGAAGCAGCAGGAGGCGGACGCTTTTGTGTCTGCGGGAAGCTCCGGGGCCATCCTGGTGGGCGGACAGGTGATTGTCGGAAGGATCAAGGGGGTGGAGCGGCCGCCCTTAGCGCCGCTGATTCCCACCGAGAAGGGCGTATCGCTGCTGATCGACTGTGGGGCCAATGTGGACGCCAGAGCGTCCCATCTGATCCAGTTTGCAGAGATGGGTTCCATTTATATGAAGCATGTGATGGGCGTTAAGAATCCGAGAGTTGCCATCGTCAACATCGGCGCGGAGGAAGAGAAGGGCAATGCCCTGGTGAAGGAGACCTTTCCGCTACTGAAGAAGTGTGAGGATATCAACTTTGTGGGCAGCATCGAGGCCCGGGACATTCCCCGGGGAGAGGCGGATGTGATCGTGTGCGAGGCCTTTGTGGGCAACGTGATCCTGAAGCTCTACGAGGGACTGAGCGCTACGCTGGTCCGCGTGATCAAGGGCGGGATGATGACCAGTCTTAAGAGCAAGCTGGGCGGCCTTCTGGTAAAGCCGGCGCTGAAGGATACGCTGAAGGCATTCGACGCCACGGAATATGGCGGTGCGCCCCTTCTGGGCTTAAAAGGGCTTGTGGTAAAGACTCATGGCAGCGCTAAGGCGCAGGAGGTGACCAATTCGATCCTTCAATGCGCGGCCTTCCGTGAGCAGGAGATAAATGAGAAAATTAAAAACAAATTAGGAACCTCTTCTGAGGAAGAGTAGAAAGGAAAAGCGGGATGGAATTTGAAAAATTAAAAGGGATTATTGCAGAAGTATTGAATGTGGATCAAGAGGAGATCACCATGGATACCACCTTTGTGGACGATCTTGGCGCCGACTCTCTGGATATTTTCCAGATCATTATGGGTCTGGAGGAGGAATTCGATATTGAGATCGCCAATGAGGAGGCGGAGAAGATTGTTACGGTGGGAGACGCTGTAGAACAGATCAAGGCAGCTTTGGGTTAAGCCTTAGCCTTAGGATGGACGAAGATGTGTTTGAGAGAGGGTGTCTGGAAAGCGGGCTTCGATTTCCGGACAGCCTCTTTATCTTGAAAGGAAGGTACGATGAGCAAGAAAACGGAGGAATTCCAGGAACGGATCGGATATAGTTTTTCCAACGGTCATCTTCTGGAGCAGGCGCTGACCCACAGCTCCTACGCCAATGAGCGCCATATGAGCCGCCAGGCCAACAACGAGCGGCCGGAATTTCTGGGGGATGCGGTGCTGGAGCTTGTCACCAGCGAGTTTTTATATGAGAAGTATCCCAGATATCCGGAAGGGGAACTGACCAGGCTAAGAGCCAGTATCGTG
>CATJBQ010000179.1 GCA_949738465.1 uncultured Lachnospiraceae bacterium | reverse complement strand
TGATCCAGAAGGGCTATGCCTACCAGGCGAAGGACGGCACGGTATACTACCGCACCCGGAGGTTTCCGGAATACGGGAAGCTGTCCCACAAGAACCTGGACGACCTGCAGGCGGGCCACCGGGATATCAAGGTCACCGGAGAGCAGAAGGAGGACGCCTTTGATTTCGTGCTGTGGAAGCCCAGGAAGGAAGGGGAGCCCTTCTGGGAATCGCCCTGGTGTGAGGGGCGTCCCGGCTGGCATATCGAGTGCTCGGTGATGGCGAAGCATTTTCTGGGGGATGAGATCGACATCCATGCCGGCGGCGAGGATCTGATTTTCCCCCATCATGAAAATGAGATCGCCCAGAGCGAGGCGGCCAACGGCAGGATTTTTTCCAGATACTGGATGCACAACGGTTTTTTGAATATTGATAATAAAAAAATGTCCAAGTCCCTGGGGAACTTTTTTACGGTGCGGGAGATCCAGGAAAAATATGACCTGCAGGTGCTGCGGTTCTTTATGCTGTCGGCTCATTACAGAAGCCCCCTGAATTTCAGCGCGGAGCTGATGGAGGCCGCCAAGGCCGGACTTTCACGGATTGTCACCGCCGGGGAGAATTTGAAAAGTCTTCTGGAACATGCGGCGGAGGGGGAACTGACGGAGGCGGAGCGCGCTTTGGACTTAAGAAGCCAGGAATATGTCCGGAAGTTTGAAGACGCCATGGAGGATGATTTCAATACGGCGGACGCGGTATACGCGGTGTTTGAGCTGGTAAAATTTGCCAATTCCAATGCCACGGCGGAAAGCTCCCGGGAATTTCTGCAGCGTCTTCTGGAACGTCTGCAGACGCTGTGCGCCATTCTGGGCATTCTGCTGGAGCGGAAGGAGGAGATTCTGGACGACGACATCGAAGCGCTGATTGCCGAGCGCCAGGCGGCCCGGAAGGAGAAGAATTTTGCCCGGGCAGACGAGATCCGCGATACCCTTCTGGCCCGGGGGATTCTTCTGGAGGATACCAGGGAAGGCGTAAAATGGAAGCGGGTATAAATGGGTACCTGCTGGGGCAGTTTGGTATCGGACAGAAGGATATCCGCACCTATTCCCCCCTGGCGCTGGCCTACATCGGGGACGGGGTCTACGACCTGGTGATCCGCTCCCTTGTGGTGGGCAGGGGCAACACCAGCGCCAGCCGTCTGCACCATAAGACCAGCAGCGTGGTGAAGGCAAAGTCCCAGGCGGAATTGATGGAAACGATTTTAGAGGAATTGACGCCCGAGGAGGAAGCGGTCTACCGGCGGGGGCGCAACGCCAAAACCCCCACCATGGCCAAGAATGCCAGCGTGTATGATTACCGCCACGCCACCGGCTTTGAGGCGCTTCTGGGCTACCTTTATCTGAAGGACGAGTTTGGACGGCTGGTGGATCTGGTGCGTCTGGGGCTTGGCCGGAGCGGACAGCTTTCACAGGCCTTAAGGGCCGGAGAGGGATCAGCGGCGGCAGGAGAGGAAGGAGAGCGACATGAGATACGAGGAACTGACCATTGAGGGGCGAAACGCCGTGCTGGAGGCTTTGCGCAGCGGTAAGCCCATCGATAAGCTGTTTGTGCTGGAGGGCTGCCAGGACGGTCCCATCCGTTCCATCACCCGGGAGGCCAGAAAGCATGATACGATTGTGAAATTTGTAACAAAGGAGCGGCTGGACCAGATGTCGGAGACGAAAAAGCACCAGGGTGTGATCGCCTTCGGGGCGGCCTATGAGTACGCCCAGGTGGAGGACATGTTTAAGCTGGCGGAGGAAAAAGGGGAGGCGCCCTTTTTGTTCCTGCTGGACGGCATTGAGGATCCCCATAACCTGGGGGCCATTATCCGGACAGCCAACCTGGCGGGAGCCCACGGGGTGGTGATCCCCAGGAACCGGGCGGTGGGGCTGACGGCCACGGTGGCCAAGACTTCGGCAGGAGCCTTGAATTATACGCCGGTGGCGAAGGTCACCAACCTGTCTGCCACCATCCGGGAATTGAAGGAGCGGGGCATGTGGTTTGTCTGCGCCGACATGGCGGGCCAGACCATGTACCAGTTAGACCTTAAGGGACCCATTGGCCTGGTGATTGGCAGCGAGGGGGACGGCGTCAGCAAGCTGGTGCGGGAGAACTGTGATTTTACGGCGGCTATCCCCATGAAGGGGGAGATCGATTCCCTGAATGCCTCGGTGGCGGCCGGAGTGCTGGCCTATGAGATTGTGCGCCAGAGGCTGGGATAGCAGGAGGAGTTTACGTGAAGGCTTATGAGAGTGTCAGCGACGAGGATCTGATTGGGCGTTTGCAGAAGGGGCAGGAGGAGCTGATGGACATCCTGCTGGACCGGTACAAAAATCTGGTGCGCAAGCGGGCCAACGCCATGTTTTTGATCGGCGGGGAGAACGAGGATCTGATCCAGGAGGGGATGATCGGGCTTTTTAAGGCGATCCGGGATTTTAAGGAGGAGAGAGAGAGCTCCTTTTATCACTTTGCGGATCTCTGTATTTCCCGCCAGATTATCCATGCGGTGGAGGCGGCGGGAAGGAAGAAGCATCAGCCCCTCAATTCCTATGTGTCCCTCAGCAGCCAGGAGACAGAGGAGAGCGTGAACTTCATGGACCTTCTGCTGTCCATGGAGATGCAGAATCCCGAGGCGCTGCTGATCCGGCAGGAGGACGCGAAGGCGGCGGGAAAGCGCCTGGGGGAGCGGCTGAGCAGGATGGAAAAGCAGGTGGCTCTTTATTACCTGGAGGGCCTGAATTACCGGGAGATCGCCGGATTGATGGACAAAAGCCCCAAGGCCATCGATAACGCTCTCCAGCGGATCCGGGGCAAACTTGCGCCGAAGCGGGGGCAGGAGCCTGGGGCAAAGGAGGACGGGACCCATGATCCAGAGAAGTGATATTTTGTCGATACCGTTTTTGAAAAAATCTCCCTTTACCGGAAGCCTTGGCGGGATGCGTTACCGCCTGGAGCGTCTGGAGCGGGAGGAGGGGGCCGCTGCGCTGCTGGCGCAGATCTGGGAAGGCCCCTACTGCTTTGACGCGGTTGACAAAGAGCAGAAAAAGGGGGAGGAATTCTCCTTTGACGAGGAAGGGATCTGCCGGTGCATCGACTGGCTCAACGACTGCTTTCAGAAGGAGGAGGAGCGGTGGCGCCGGGCGGCGGGGAAGTGGGACTCCTTTCCGCCTCGTGCGCACAAAAAAAGATAATCGAACTTGTGTTCTGATTATCTTTTGCATTATAATATGCTGCAAACACGTAAAATTAAGGGCTTACAAAAGCTGCTGACGGGAATCGGACCCGTGACCTCCGCACTACCAATGCGACGCTCTACCGACTGAGCCACAGCAGCTTACGGTGTATCCTGTCGGATATCGCCGACTTATACAATATACTATATTCTCCCCCGGTTGTCAACAGGAATTTTTTCTTTTTTTGAAAAATTTGAAAAAATTTACGGGGTTGGCCTTTCGGAGGGAATGTACTGCCCCAGGGTATCCGAAATCTCCCCCAGGCATTTCAGCAGATAGTCGAAGCCGAAGCGCTCCGCATTTTCGTAATACGCAAAGTAGCTGCCCTGGATGTGGTAGGACAGGAGGATGCCAAAGCGGGCGTCCTCCTTTAATTCCGGGCGGAGGTGGAAGGCCAGATCGCGGATGCAGGATTCCAGGGTCTGGGGCAGGAGGTAACGCTGGGAGCCGGAAAAAATAATATCGAACATATGTTTCTGACCGTGGATGGAGATCGTAATCTCCTGGACGAAGCGGGCGGGATTGCGCCAGAGGTTCTCCGGGCAGGAGAGACGGTCCAAAAGGCTTTGAATCACCTCGCGGCTGATGGACTCCGACAGGTCGTAGATATCCTGGTAGTGGAGGTAGAAGGTGGCCTTGCTGATCTGGGCCAGCGTGCACAGCTCCTTGATGGTGATGCGCTCTAGGTCCTTGTGGGCCCGTAGCTGTAAAAACGCGTTGAAAATGTTCTGCCGGGTCTTTTTTTGTCTGAGATCCATAGGGTTCCTCCTAAAAAATTCTGGACATTTTTGGAAATGTGTCCATTAATTTACCAACTTGTAAAATCGAAAATTGTATTTTCCTGTATTTCCTGCTACTATTATAAAAAAATAATAGACAGGAGTCAATTATGGATCGTTACGGATTTTACACAGGACAGATTTTTGATGCTTATGAATATCTTGGCGCCCATGTGACGGAGGACGGCGTGTATTTTCGCACCTTTGCGCCGGCGGCGTCGGGAGTCTGCGTCCGGCTTGGGGAGAGGGAGATCCCTATGAACCGGATTGAGGACGGGAATTTTTACGAGGCCTATGTGGCCGGCGTCCGGGAGGGAGAGCTTTACGAATACCGCATATATGACCGGAACCATCAGTACCGGGACCATTGCGACCCCTACGGCTTTGGTATGGAGCTTAGGCCGGACCACCGGTCCGTTGTGCGCTCCCTTGACAGCTATCAATTTCAGGATGCGGCCTGGGTGCGGCATCGGGGAGAGTGTCTCAATGGCCCCTTAAATATCTACGAGATCCATGCCGGTTCCTGGAAAAAGCCTTCCGCCGGGCAGGGGGAGTGGTACCGCTACGACGAGCTGGCCAGGCTGCTGGCGCCATATCTGAAGGAAAGCGGATATAATTTTGTGGAGCTGCTTCCCTTAAGCGAGCACCCCTGCGACGAGAGCTGGGGCTATCAGAATACCGGATTTTACGCGCCCACCAGCCGCTATGGCACGGCGGCGGAGCTGATGGAATTTGTGGATTTCATGCACCAGAACGGGATCGGCGTGATCCTGGATTTTGTGCCGGTGCATTTTGCGGTGGATGATTATGGACTGGTAAAATATGACGGCACGGAGCTTTATGAATATCCCCACAGCGATGTGGGCATCAGCGAGTGGGGCAGCTATAATTTTATCCATTCCCGGGGCGAGGTGCGTTCCTTCCTGCAGTCCGCGGCCAATTACTGGCTGAAGGAGTACCATTTTGACGGGCTTCGGATGGACGCCATCAGCCGGATCATTTACTGGATGGGGGACGAACGCCGGGGGGTGAACGGCAATGCGGTGGATTTTGTGCGGGTGATGAATGGGGGGCTTAAGGAACGCAATCCCGGCTGTATCCTGATTGCCGAGGATTCCACCAATTATCCCAATGTGACGAAAAGCGCCGACCAGGGCGGTCTGGGATTTGACTATAAGTGGGATCTGGGGTGGATGCACGATACGCTGTCTTATTTTCAGAGTCCGCCCTGGGAACGGACCGAAAAGTACCACAAGCTGACCTTTTCCATGATGTATTATTATAACGAAAAATATCTGCTGCCCCTTTCTCATGACGAGGTGGTGCATGGGAAGGCCACGGTTCTGCAGAAAATGAGCGGGCAGTATGAGGAAAAATTCCCCCAGGGGCGGGCCCTGTACCTGTACATGATGGTCCATCCCGGGAAAAAGCTGAATTTCATGGGCAGCGAGATCGGGCAGCTACGGGAGTGGGACGAGAAACGGGAGCAGGACTGGGAGCTTCGCAAGTATCCGAATCACGACTCCTTTTATTATTTTATCGTAGAACTGAACCGGCTGTATGCAAAGCATCCGGCCCTATATGAGCTGGATTATGAGCCGGAGGGCTTTGCGTGGCTGGACTGCCACCAGGAGGAGCTGTGCGTCTATGCCATCCTGCGGCGGGGCAGGGAGGGGACGCTGGCGGCTCTGTTTAATTTTTCCGGCGTGGCCAGGGAATACCAGTGCAGCTTTGCGGAGGGGACGAAAATGAAGCTTCTCCTTAGCAGCGACTGGCAGCGGTTTGGCGGGAATACCTTAGAGAAGCGGGAACGGTGGCAGGAAGCAGGAAAAAAATGGAAGCTTCCGCCCTTTAGCGGGGAAATTTTTGAGCTGCGCGGGGAAACCCTCTTGTAATCTGGGCCATCCTGTGATAAAGTGGATAGAAGAAGTGGCAGTGAAGGAGGTACTATGATGGATAACACAGAAATCAAAGACACGGCAGAAGTGACGGAGGCTCCGGTGACGGAGGAAGCCCCGGCGGCAGCGGCAGTGGAGGAAGCCCCGGCAGAGGTTGCGGCAACGGAGGAAGCCCCGGCAGCGGCAGTGGAGGAAGCTCCGGCAGCAGAAGCCATGGAAGCGGCAGAGGCTCCCGTGGAGACCATGGATGATTACAAGGAGGAGCTGGAGGCATCCTTCCGGAAGATCAAGGTGGGCGATATCATTTCAGGGACGGTCATCGATGTCAATGAGGAGGAAGTGACCCTGGATTTGAAATATTATGCGCCTGGTATCATCAAGGCGGAGGAGATCAGCAACGATCCCGGTTTTAAGCTGTTGGAGGAAGTGAAGAAGGGCGATGTGCTGGAGGCCACAGTAGTGAGCACCGACGACGGAGCCGGCAATATCCGCCTGTCCCGCAAGGAGGCCAGCGAGGTTCTGGCCTGGGAGAAGGTACAGGAGTACCTGGATGCGGGAACCATTCTGGATGTGAAGATCGCCGGCCTTGTTCCCAGCGGCGTGGTGGCTTACGTGGAAGGGATCCGCGGGTTTATCCCGGCTTCCCAGTTGGCGCTGTCCTATGTGGAGGTGGATGATAGCTGGCTTGGCAGGGAGGCCCAGGTGCGGGTGATTACCGTGGACAAGAGCAAGAAGAAGCTGGTTATGTCTGCCAAGGTGGTGCTCCGCGAGAAGGCGGAGGAAGAACGCAGCCGCAGGATCGCCATGATGGTTCCCGGCACCGTGATGGAAGGCAAGGTGGAGAGCCTGATGCCTTACGGCGCATTTGTGGACCTGGGCGACGGCATTAGCGGTCTGGTTCATATTTCCCAGATCAGCCGGAAGCGGATCGCCAAGCCCTCGGAGGTTCTTTCCGTGGGACAGGCTGTGAAGGTGAAGGTGCAGGGAATCAAGGAGGGGAAGGTAAGCCTTTCCATGAAGGCCCTGGAGGAGGAGATGGTGGATGTGGATCAGCCGGAACGGGTGGAAGAATATGTTTCCGGTGAGAAGGTGTCTACCAGCCTTGGCGCGCTGCTGAAGGGCATTAAGCTGGATTAAGGCGGCAGTACAGGGGCCGGGCTGCGGATTGGGATAGGATCCGCAGCCCGGCCCTTTTTAATACTTTGATATTCATGGCGTCGGGGTCAAATAAGCCCGAAGCCTAAACAACCTCGGATCCATTCAGCAGATTCATCACCGCAGGATTATAGCGGATCTCCTGATAGGAAAAGCTGGAGGAATTGGTGTTGCTCTGCTGCTGGCGTTCCTCCTCCTTCCGGGCCCGTTCCTCCTCCAGGTTCTGCATGTCCAGATACAATTCCAGGAACCGGATATAATCGGCGTAGGAAAAGATCTCGTCCAGCACGCTCTGGTAGTAGGCGTCGTCGTGGGCCGCTTCCTCTGCGGGGGCGTTGTAGGCCACATAGGGAACCTCTACGCTGTGCTCCAGGAAACCGTTGATCTTGGCCACATAATTCTGGGTCTCCTTGAAGGGCGGGATCCCGCCGTATTTGTCCACGTTGTTGCAGCCGGCGTTGTAGGCGGCCAGGGCCAGGGAAACATTGCCGTCGTAGCGGGAGAGCATCTCGCTTAAATATTTGGCGCCGCCCATGATATTCTGGTAGGGGTCGTAGCCGTCGGTGACCCCAAGGCTTCTGGCGGTAGCCGGCATTAGCTGCATCACGCCCATGGCGCCGCAGCGGGAGGTGGCGTTGGGGTCGAAGTCGGACTCGGCCTTGGCCACAGCCTTTAAGAGGTTCTCGGAAACCCCGTACACCTGGGAAGCTTCCTTAAAAATATCCTCCAGGGAGCTGGGCGTATGTAAATAAGAAGAAAAATCAGCGTTGGCGCCGGCAGTGCCGGCTGCCCCGCCGGCAGAGGGAACATTCTGGTTCTGGATTGCTTGTACCTTCATGGTGTCGTTCTCCTTTGGCTTAAATTCGATAGATAGTTACAGTATACATAAGAAAGAAGAAAATTTCAATAAAAATTCTTGAAAACCTGACTTGAAAATCTGGCGCAACTGTTGTACCCTATAGAAAGCGCGTTTCTTTGGTAACGCAGAAAAGCAAAACAACGAATATATGTTCGAAAGAGGATGACGATATGAGACACAGCGGATATGGAAAAGCCTTCCGTGCGGCGTTTCCCTACACAATCCCGGTGCTGACGGGGTATCTGTTTATCGGGATTGCTTTTGGGGTGATGTACCAGGAGAAGGGCTACAATTTGATCTGGGCGGCGGTGATGAGTATTTTGGTGTATGCAGGCAGCGGGCAGTATCTGGCGGTGAATTTTTTTGCCCCCGGCGTGACCTTCGTCCAGGTGATTTTCATGACCTTCATGGTGAATGTGCGCCATATTTTTTACGGCCTGTCGCTGCTGGAGCGGTTTGCCAGAATGGGAAAGCAGCGGCTGTACATGATTTTTTCCCTGACGGACGAGACCTATTCCCTGTATTTTATCACCAATGTGCCCAAAAATGTGGACGAACATAAGTTCCTTTTCGCCATCGCGCTGCTGGATCAGAGCTACTGGGTGCTGGGCTCCATCATCGGTGCGGTGGCCGGCGCGCTGATCCCCTTCCCCACCACCGGAATCGATTTTGCCATGACGGCGCTGTTTCTGGTGATTTTTGTGGAGCAGTGGCTGTGCAGTAAAAATCATATTCCTGCCCTGGCCGGGATCGGCTGCGGCCTGGTGTGCCTTTTGATTTTTGGGAAGGATAATTTTATCCTGCCCACCATGATCTGCATTATGGCGCTGCTGCTGTCCTGCCGGCGGATCATTGAAGGCCGTGGGACACCGCCGGCAGACGGAGAGGCGGAAGAAGAGGTACCGCCGGCAGACGGACCAAAAACAGGAGAGGAGGTGGCGGATCATGCCAATTAGCGCAGAACGTTCCCTGCTGATTATCGTAGTCGTGGCGGCAGTGACCTTCCTCACCCGGCTGCTTCCCTTTGTGGTGTTTCCCAAGGGGAAGGAGATTCCAAGGGTGATCCGGTACTTAGGCAGGGTGCTCCCCCCAGCGGTCATCGGGATGCTGGTAATCTACTGCTTCAAAGGGGTGCAGGTGACGGCTTATCCCTTTGGCCTTCCAGAGCTGATTGCCGGCGCGGCGGTGGTGGCCCTGCATGTGTGGAAGCGGAATAACCTGCTGAGCATCGGCGTGGGAACAGTCCTTTATATGGTGTTGGTGCAGGTGGTGTTTGCGTGAGAGGATTTGGGAATGCCGGGCTTGTCATGGTACAATCTGCAAAATTCCCTCTTGACATCTTTCCCAAAATAACTTATAGTGTTCCTGAACAGTACTACTAATGTATGTCCTGCTTTGGCAGAGACATGATATCCGGGTATGGAAGGAGGCGGAAGATGGAGACAGCGAATCTGGTGGAGGCGTTAAATGCCTTCGGCCTGACCCGCCAGGAGGCCCAGATTTACATAGAGCTTCTGGCCCATGGCAGCCAGAACGGCTATGAGGTAGCCAAGGCGGCCGGTATTTCCCGTTCCAACGCTTACGGCAGCCTGTCGGGCCTGGTGGAGAAGGGCGCGGCGGTCAGCGCCGAGGGGAAGGCCAAGACCTATACGCCGGTGGAGCCGGAGGAATTTTTTGAGAACAAGCTCCGGGCCATGGAGGAGCGCAAGGCTTATCTTCTGGCGCATCTGCCCAGGCCCCGGCAGGAGGCGGAAGGATATCTGACCATCACCGGAGACGGCAACATCACGGATAAGATGTACAACATGATGCGGCAGGCCAGGGAGCGGTTGTATCTGTCCATGGCCAGGGAACTGCTGACGCCGTTCCTTCCCACACTGACGGAGCTGCTTTCGGAGGGACGCAAGGTGGTGATCCTCACCGACGCCCCCCTGAAGCTTCTGGGAGCGGTTATTTATGTGACGGAAGGCAAGGGGACGCAGATCGGGCTGATTACGGATTCCGCCTACGTGCTCACCGGCCAGCTTGGCCAGGGAAAGCACAGCGTCTGCCTGTATTCCGGGCAGGAGAATTTTGTCAAGGTGTTTAAAGGCTTCCTGGCCAATGAGATCCGGCTGATCGAGCTGATGGGAGAGAAGAGAGGAGAGACAACATGAAGAAACAGCCCTTTGTGACAAAGGAACAATTGCAGGAGATTGTGAAGGAGTATCCCACCCCTTTCCATATATATGATGAAAAAGGAATCCGCGAAAATACACTGGCTTTGAAGGAGGCATTTTCCTGGAATCCCGGTTTTAAAGAGTATTTTGCCGTCAAAGCCACGCCAAATCCTTTTTTGATGCAGATTTTAGGGGAGTGCGGCTGCGGCTGCGACTGCTCCTCCCTGACGGAGCTGATGCTGTCTGAGGCGGCCGGATTTTCGGGGGAGGACATTATGTTTTCCGCCAATGCCATGCCGGCGGAGGAACTGGTCTATGCCAATAAAATGGGGGCGATCCTCAACCTGGACGATTTTACCCATATCGCCTTTCTGGAGGAGGCCGTCGGCGGGATCCCCGAGACCATAAGCTGCCGCTTTAACCCCGGCGGGCAGTTTTCCATCAGCAATGAGATCATGGACAATCCGGGGGACGCAAAATACGGCATGACAAGAGAACAAATATTCGAATCTTTCCGGGTGCTGAAAGCAAAGGGGGCAAAGCGGTTCGGGATTCACGCCTTTCTTGCCAGCAATACCGCCACCAACGATTATTACCCGGTGCTGGCCCGGATTCTTTTTGAACTGGCCGTGGAGCTAAGAGAGAAGACCGGCGCAGAGATTTCCTTTATCAATCTGTCCGGCGGGATCGGAATCCCCTATGAGCCGGAGGAGGAGCCCAACGATATCCGTGCCATCGGCCAGGGGGTAAAAAAGGTTTATGAGGAGGTTCTGCTTCCGGCCGGAATGAAGGATGTGGCTCTCTACGCGGAGCTTGGCCGCTTTATGATGGGGCCCTACGGGGGCCTGGTGACCACCGCCATCCACGAGAAGCATACCTACAAGGAGTACATCGGCTGCGACGCCTGCGCCGTGAACCTGATGCGGCCGGCCATGTACGGGGCCTACCACCACATCACCGTGATGGGCAAGGAGGATGCGCCCCACGATCATATCTACGACGTGACGGGCTCCCTTTGTGAAAACAATGACAAATTCGCCATTGACCGCAGGCTGCCCAGAATTGACCGGGGAGACCTTTTGTTTATCCATGACACCGGCGCCCACGGGTTTTCCATGGGCTACAATTACAATGGCAAGCTGCGTTCCGCGGAGCTGCTGCTTACAAAAGAGGGGGACGTTAAGCTGATCCGCCGGGCCGAGACGCCCAGGGATTATTTTGCCACTTTTGACTGCTTTCCTATTGGAAAATTCTTGACATAACGGAAAAAGTTCTCTATAATTTAGTTACAAAATGCAAATGTTCTGACGAATCAGACAGATTAGGAGGATACGCCTATGAAATGTCCTTTTTGCAGCAGTGACAACACCAGGGTAATTGATTCCAGGCCGGCGGACGACAATAACTCCATCCGCCGCAGGAGGCTGTGCGATGAGTGCGGCAAGCGTTTTACCACCTACGAGAAGGTGGAGACGATCCCTCTGATTATCATCAAGAAGGATAACAACCGGGAACAGTACGACCGGTCCAAGATCGAGGCTGGTGTGCTGCGGGCATGTCATAAGCGGCCGGTTTCCGCAGACCAGATCGACGCGCTGGTGGATGAAGTGGAGACGGAGATCTTCAACCGGGAGGAGAAGGAGATTTCCAGCAGCGTCATCGGGGAGATCGTGATGGATAAGCTCAAGGACCTAGAAGCGGTGGCCTATGTGCGGTTCGCCTCGGTGTACCGGGAATTTAAGGACGTCAATACCTTTATGAACGAACTGAAGAAGATCCTGGATAAGTAAGAATTCCAGTTGGGAAGGATCCAATGTACGTTGCAGACAGCGGGGTACATTGGATTTTCCGTATGATCGGATCTTTCTTTACAAATAGTGGAAAATGCGGTAAGATGGTAGATGCAAAAAGCAAATTTCATTGGATGAGGAGAGTAGAAATATGCGTTTGACAGCAGAAAATACCGCCTGCCTGGCGGTGGATTATCAGGAAAAAATTGTACCTGCCATGGCGGGGAAGGAGGAATTGATCCGGAACTCTGTGAAATTATTAACAGGCTTAAGGATCCTTCACATTCCCATAACGATTACCGGCCAGTACACCAAAGGGCTGGGTCTGAACCTGCCGGAGATCTTTCGGGCGGCGGGAACGGAGGAATATATTGACAAGCTGGCCTTCAGCGCCTTTGAGGAGGAGCGGGTGAGGGATGTGCTGGGCGCGGGGGATTCGAAGCGCTCAGCGGTTCTGGTGTGCGGGATTGAAGCCCATGTGTGCGTGCTGCAGACCTGCATCGACCTGAAGCGGGCGGGCTATCAGCCGGCGCTGGTTGTGGACTGCATCTCTTCCCGGCGGGAGAGCGACAAGGCAGTGGCCTTGCTCCGGGCCCAGCAGGAGGGGGTTCTTCTGACCACCAGCGAGGCAGTGCTGTTTGAACTGACCAGGAAGGCCGGCAGCGACGTGTTTAAGGAGATTTCCCGGCTGGTAAAATAAGGAGTGCGTATGTTACAGAAGTTTTATCCGGGAGAATATCTGGATTCCGCCTACGATGTCCCCTATGAGGAGCTGTACGAACAGGGATACCGGGGCCTGATTTTTGATATCGACAATACGTTAGTCCCCCATGGGGCGCCGGCGGACGAACGGGCTGCCCGGCTGTTTTCGCGGCTGAAGAAAACCGGCTTTGCCTGCTGCCTGTTGTCCAACAACAAGGAGCCGCGGGTGAAGCCCTTCAACGATGTGGTGCAGGTCCATTTTATCTGCGACGCCCATAAGCCTGCCACTGCCAATTACCGCAAGGCCATGGAGCTTTTAGGAACCGGCAGGGACACCACCGTTTTTATCGGAGACCAGATTTTTACCGATATTTACGGGGCCAACCGGGCGGGGATCCGGACCATACTGGTGAAGCCCATCCACCCCAGGGAGGAGATCCAGATCGTATTGAAGCGGTATCTGGAAAAAATCGTATTATTTTTTTACAAGAAGGAGAGAGGTTATGAAAATCGCAATGGGAAATGATCATGCAGCCACCGCGCTGAAGCTGGAGATCATGGAGTACGTAAAGGAGCTGGGCCACGAGGTCCTGAACTTCGGCGCCGACACCAATGAGCGGTGCGACTATCCCGTATTCGGGGAGAAGGTGGGAAGGGCCGTCGCCTCCGGGGAGGCGGATCTTGGGATTCTGATCTGCGGCACCGGGGTGGGAATCTCCATCGCCGCCAACAAGGTGAAGGGGGTGCGGGCCGGCGTCTGTTCGGATGCAACCACCGCCAGGCTGATCCGGGAGCACAACAATGCCAATATTCTGGCCTTTGGCGCACGGATCGTGGGCAGCGAGCTGGCCCGGGATATGGTGAAGGCATATCTGGAGGCGGAGTTCGCCGGAGGCAGGCACCAGACCCGGATCGACATGTTTGCGGAGATTGAAGAACGCAGCGGCCTGTAGAGGGGCGGAGGCATAAGTTTCCGGGCTCCGTCAGGGGTCGGATGTGCCCGTACAAAAAAACAGTTGAAATATATGGTATTTTAGTATAAAATAGAAAAAGCACAGGACGCCGGATGCGTCCTTGAAGATTGAAGGAGGAAAGAGCATGATATCAGCAGGTGATTTCAGAAATGGTATAACGATCGAATTGGACAAAAAT
>CATJBQ010000178.1 GCA_949738465.1 uncultured Lachnospiraceae bacterium | reverse complement strand
CTGGCGATTGACGCGGAGAAATGTTCAAGAAATTAAATTAAATTTAATTTTGATTTAAAATAACAACCATTGGTTATAACAGGAGGATACCATGAAAGAAACGATTTTGTTATTTGGATTTTCCGGGGAGCGCCAGAAGAAAGTGATGCGGGCGCTGCTGCCCTTAAAGCTGCGGATCAGAAGGGTGGAAGGAAAGGAGCTTGCTTCTCCGCTGGAGGAGCTTGTGAGTCCCTTGCCGGATCATGGGAACCCGGAAACGGTACAGAATCCGGAGGCGGAGCCGGAAGGAGCACAGAATCCGGAAGCAGCGGTGTGGGCGCCTGGTGACGAGATGCTGGTGATGGCCGGACTTACCAGTGCACGGATGGACGCGGTGCTTATGGCCCTGCGCAAGGGGAAGACTGGCCCCGTTCCCTACAAGGCCGTGCTGACGGAGGCCAACCGCCGGTGGGATGCCTTCCGGCTTTTGGCGGAGCTTAAGGAGGAGCACGCAAGATTTACGGCACAGACGCCGTAGAAGGGGGCGATTGCCAGCCCCATGCGGCGCCAGCTATTCCAGATATCGTAATACTTTGCAGGGATTTCCCGCTGCAACACAATTTGCCGGGATAGAGCGGTTTACAATACTTCCTGCCCCAATTACGGTATTTTTACCGACGGTAACGCCTGGCAGAAGAATGCTGCCGCCGCCGATCCGGATGGATAGCAGACCTCTTTTCCGTATCGGCATAATCAGAAAAATAGTATTCCCGCGTCAACTCCCTTGCGCGGGCGATTTGCTGTAAAATACTGCTGTTTGCGGTTTCCAGAAAATCGTTTTCTTCGTAGTACATAGTTTCCTCCTACCTAACAAAAACTATTCTCCACAACCCCCGGAAGCAAATCATAAATGCAGCAGCCCATCTCTTTTTCAAAGAACGCCTTCAGCTCCAGAATCTTTTTCCAGCGGTCGATGGTTGCCGGATGAAGACCGTAACGGATGGTAACATCCACAAAGCGCTTTTCCAGAAGGCAGAAACCGGTGGGCAGGGCCAGGGCGTCGCAGAGCTGCACCAGGCGGTCATAATCGTCATAGACCGCATTGGCAACGAATTTTTCCATAAACAGATAATCTTCCTGGCTCACATCGAATTCTCCGATGGAGGTGCGGATATCCTGGATCATGAATGCATGGGAAATACAGATCTGGGCCGCCTTCTCCCAGCCCCGCGCCATGCAGTAGCGGTAGCCGTCGATCAGATGCTTCTCCGAGCTTACGCCCGCATAGCGGCCGATATCATGTAAAAGCCCATACAGATAGGCCAGATCGTAAGATAAATGATGGCAGCGTCCGGCGATGGCCTCGCAGGAGCGGGCCACATAGAGGGAATGGGCTGTCCATGGCCCTGGGTTTGAGCGGGAAGCTTCCGTAAGCGCCGCTTCGGCTGTTTTTCTGTTCAGTTCCACGAGGGTTCCTCCTATTGTCCTAATGTTTGTCTCTGCTATCATGATAGCGCATATAACGGACAAAATCTATCCTATTCCTGCCGAAAACTATCAAAATCCTGCCATTTTTTACGGTATTCCGATGGAGTGCAGCCTGCGTATTCCCGAAAAATCTTTCCAAAATAGCTGCCGCTTCCCAGGCCACAGGCTTGGCCGGTTTCCGTGAGGGAAGTCTGTCCCTGTTCCAGCATCCGGCAGGCTGCCTGCAGGCGGCAGCTTTTCAGATATTCCATGGGTGTCATATGAAGGCATTCCTGAAAGACACGGAAGCATTCCCGTTCGCTTAAGCAGGCCGCCGCCGCAAGCTGTGAAATCGAAATTTTTTCCGGAAAATGTTCATGAATAAAAATCATCATTTGTTTTAATTTTTCATTTCCACCGCCGGATTTTGCATTGCGGGCCAGCAGGGGCCTGGCCTGTTCAAAAAGCAGCAGCCAGATTTGGGACAGGGCATTTCGCAGCTTAAGCTCATATCCAAAATCCTGATCGGACAAGGAAAAGGCCTGAAGGAGCAGATGCAAAATTTTTTTCTGGTCCGGATCCGCTGGAAAGAGCGGCAGGATTTCAAGCTGGGGAGCAGCGATCAGGGGAGTAATGTAGCTTTGTCCGATTCTGCTGGCCGGGTCGGCCAGCAGGGAGACGTCAAAAATATGGAGAAGCTGGATATTTGGCTCCGTCATTGTCATGGTTCTTGTGGTGTGGAGCACGTTGGAATTCACCATACCGCCGCTGCCGGCTGGAAACAGGATCCGTCCGCCGGGAGTGCGGTATTCCAGCAGGCCGCTTTCCATATAAAAAAGCTCCACAGGCCGGTGCCAGTGCCAGGGAACAAACTGCCCGGCGTACCGGTCCAGCCGGGCCCGGGAGGCAAGGTAGGGGAAATCATCGGGAAAATCCGGAAGCAGTTCTTCCCGGGTTCCGGTATGAAATGCAATGCTTTCTATGTTTTTCATGGGCCACACAACTTTCGGGATAAAAATTAAAACACGGTATAAGGAATGGTTTCCCCCATGCCGGAGCTCACAACAACCTGGTAGGTATCCGTAATAAAGACAGCCTCCGTATCCGGCAGCGTCTCCACCAGCGCAAGCCCCTCCTCAAGCCCCAGGCCGAAGCAGGCGGTGGAGAGGGCGTCGGCGTCGGCGGAGCTTTGGCAGAGGATGGTGACGGAATAGAGACCGTTCTGGTAAGGATAGCCGCTGGCCGGATCTAAAATATGGTGGTAAACCGTATCCCCCACCTGAAAATACCGTTCATAGACGCCGGAGGAAACCACCGTGCCGCCCGTGATCTCCACAGACAGAAGGGAAGTGCCCTCCCCGGAAAAGGGCTTCTGGATCCCGATCACATAGGGGGAGCCGTCCGATTTTGGCCCCAGAACCAGCACGTTTCCGCCCAGGTTGATAATACCTTCGGTGACGCCCTGCTGATTCAGGTATTCCTTCATCTGATCGGCGATAAAGCCCTTGGCAATCCCGCCCAGATCCAGGCCGGCCTCCGGGTCCGCCAGCGTCACCTGGTTTTCCTGGAGCGAAATGAGATCGATGCCCGTATGGGACAGGGCCGATGCGATTTCCTCCGGGGAAGGAACGATACCGGGATTGCCGGAAATATCCCACAGGCCGATCAGGTTCCCCAGGGTAATGTCAAAAGCGCCTTCGCTGAGCCTGGAATAGGAAATTCCCTTTTCGATCAATGCCAGGGTGTCTTCGGATACCGGAACAGCCGTTCCCTTCGCCTGATTGATGTTACGGATATCGCTGCCCTCCACCGTGGGCGAAAGCAGCTTTTCGTAATCGGCAGCCATCGTGAAGCAATCGTCGATCAGAGCCTCCTTCGAAGGGTCATACAGCGTGATCTGGATCACCGTATCAAAAGAAAAGGCCGTTTTCGTAATTGGCTCTGCCGGCTTTTTGCAGCCTCCGGCAAGCAGAAGCACCGGCAGGAAAAAAAGAAGGATTTTTTGCTTTTTCATATCCCGATCTCCTCATATCCCAATTTGCCCGGCAGCTTATCTGAATGATGCCGGGGTCAAAACTACAAAAACAATAGCACAGGCGCGGAAAATAGGCAAGCAAAAATCAAAAAATTCAGGAAAGTTTCTGTTTTCTTTTTCCCTTTTGTGTGGTAAAGTAATAAGGTAACTGTAAGGGCGCCTTCAGGCGGCCTTAAGCATTACAAAGGAGTAATACGATGGAATTTCAGAATAAAAAGCGTGTGGTGGTTAAGATTGGCTCGTCCTCCTTAAGCCATGCCGCCACCGGAGGATTGAATTTTACCAAGCTGGAGAAGCTTGTGCGGGAGTTGTGCGATCTTCGGAACCAGGGGATGGACGTATGCCTGGTAAGCTCCGGAGCCATCGCGGTGGGCCGTAAGGCCTTAGGGCTTTTGGAGCGGCCCAGGAATATTTCCACCAAGCAGGCCTGCGCGGCGGTGGGGCAGGCCAGGCTTATGATGACTTATCAGAAGATGTTTTCCGAGTACCATCAGGGCGTGGGCCAGATTCTGATGACAAAACGGACCGTGCTGGACAACGTATCCCGGAAGAACGCGGAGAATACCTTCGAGGAGCTGTTCCGCCTAGGGGTCATTCCCATTGTAAATGAAAACGATACCATTTCTACCTATGAGATGCAGTTTGGCGATAACGATACCCTGTCGGCCATTGTGGCCTCCCTGGTGGGGGCGGATCTTCTGATCCTGTTATCCGACATCGACGGGCTGTTTACCGACGATCCCCACAGCAATCCCAACGCCCGTCTGATCCCGGTGGTAGAGCGCTTAGACAACGCCGTGCTGCATATGGCCAAGGAGACCACCGGCAGCGATGTGGGGACCGGCGGCATGGCCACCAAGCTGACGGCGGCTAAGATCGCCACCTTTTCCGGGGCGGATATGATCATTGCCAACGGGGCAGACGTGGGGATTCTCCATGAGATTTTCCAGGGCAGCTTTGTGGGGACTACGTTTGTAGGCAACAAAAATGAGGATTTTTACCTGGCAGATTATATTGAAGAAAGCATCGGCTGACGCAGGCAGCCGGCAGAAAACCATCGGCTGACGCAGGCAGCCGTAAGGAAACGCAAAGGAGTTATCCATGAATCAGGAAAAAATTGACCGGATCAACGCCCTTGCCCGCAAATCCAAGGCGGAGGGCTTAAGCGAGGAAGAAAAAAAGGAGCAGGCGCTGCTCCGGCAGGAATACATTGCCAATGTGCGGGCCAATCTCCGGGGACAGCTTAACAACATCGACGTCATCAATCCGGACGGAAGCATCGAGAACCTGGGGGAAAAATACGGAAATAAGAGGCGGAGGAGCTGATCTTAAAGGATGTATCAGGAGAAAAAAGCCGATCTTAAGGTGTGCCAGGAGAGCAAAGCTGTGATGGACGAAAAAACGGCCCTGCGGGCTGTGGCGAGGGAAAAGACGGCCCTGCGGGCTGCGGCGAGGGAAAAAAGAAACGGGCTGGACGCGAAGCGGCGGGCGGAGTGGTCAGAAGCGATCTGCCGCCGTCTCCTGGAATGGAGCGTGTTTCAGACCGCTAAGACCGTTTATTTCTATTATCCCCTGGGAAGCGAGGCGGATCTTCTGCCTGCTGCCAGGGCGCTTCTGGAAAGCGGGAAGCAGGTGGGATTCCCTCGGACGTCGGGGGAGGAGATGGAATTCTATCCGGTAAGGAGCCTGGAGGAGTTTCAAGAGGGCGCCTTTCATGTGATGGAGCCGGCAGGAGAAAAGCCCCTGCGGGAGGAACAGCCGCTGATCTTAGCGCCGGGGCTGGCCTTTGATGAGAGGAAGGGGCGGATTGGATACGGGAAGGCTTACTATGACCGGTATTTCCAGCGGTATCCCCAGGCATGCAGGGCAGGGATCTGCTTTGAGACGCAGATGGTGGCACAGATTCCCCGGGAGGTGCACGATTGCATTATGGATTATCTTGTTACAGAAAAACGGATAATCGTATAATTTAATAAAGGATAAAAATTAATGTCAATTATATTTTTTACTCATATAAGGCGGGGACGATAAAGTGTTAAAGCAAGATTATATTATGAGAATCATCCACGAGATGGTGCGAACGCTGCTGAAGCTTTTATTTGGAATCGACGAGGAACGGACGGAGGAGATTGTCTTTTCGGATGCCAGGTTAGGGGACGTTTACCAGAGGCTGCGCGCTCTGGCGGCGGAGGGCAGGATCAATGAAGCAGAGAATCTGCTGTGGGAGCAGATGGACGGCCAGGGGTTGGAACCATTCCAGATGGCGGTGCTGTTCTATGATTACCTCAACACCTTTACGGACGAGGAGCTGGAGCAGGCGGACTACAGCCGGGAGGAGATTTCGGAAGGTCTGCTGGCGGCCGCAAAGCAGTATGGATATGAAGGAATGGTGGAGGCGTTGCTTTCGTGAAATATATGCCCAAAAAACAGGGCAAAAAGGAGGAAAATATGACAATTACATTAGAACAGATGGGAATGCGGGCAAAGGAGGCGTCCAGGCGCCTTGGAATCTTGGGGAGCGGGAAGAAGGATCAGGTGCTGCGGGCAGCGGCAGAGCAGTTGCTGGCGGATACCCGGGAGCTTTTAGCAGCCAACGGGAAGGATATGGAGCGGGCAAAGGAAAACCAGATGCCTCAGGGATTACAGGACCGGCTGCTTCTGACACCGGAGCGGATTGGACAGATGGCGGAGGGCTTACGTCAGGTGGCGGCCCTTGACGACCCGGTGGGGGAGGTGCTTTCCATGAAGCAGCGGCCTAACGGTCTTCTGATCGGCCAGAAGCGGGTGCCCATGGGCGTGGTGGGAATCATCTACGAGGCCCGGCCCAACGTGACGGCGGACGCCTTTGCATTGTGCTTTAAGACCGGGAACGCAGTAATTTTAAAAGGGGGAAGCGACGCCCTTCATTCCAACCTGGCCATTGTACAGTGCCTGCAGCGGGCGGTGGAAGAGTGCGGGGTAGATCCTGCGGCGATCCAGTTGATCGAGGACACCGACCGGGAGACGGCCCGGGAATTTATGCGTCTGAACTGTTACGTGGATGTGCTGATCCCCAGAGGCGGCGCAGGGCTGATCCGCACGGTGGTGGAGAACGCCACGGTGCCGGTGATCGAGACGGGAACCGGCAACTGCCATATTTACGTGGACGAATCGGCGGATCTTACGATGGCGGCAGATATTATTTTTAACGCCAAGACCCAGCGGATCGGCGTCTGCAATGCCTGCGAGTCCCTGGTGCTCCATGAAAACATCGTGGACACGCTGATGCCGGTGGTGGCCAACCGGCTGGCAGAAAAAAAGGTGGAGATCCGCGGAGACGAACGTGTGTGCGATGCGGTGCCCGGCGCGGTACCGGCGGCGGAAGAAGACTGGGGCAGGGAATACCTGGACTACATCATTTCGGCTAAGACCGTTTCTTCCATAGAAGATGCCATCGCCCATATCAACCGCTATAATACGGACCATTCCGAGGCCATTATCACGGAGAATTACACCAATGCCCAGAAGTTTTTAAATGAAGTGGATGCAGCGGCGGTTTATGTGAACGCCTCCACCCGCTTTACCGACGGCTTTGAATTCGGCTTCGGGGCGGAGATCGGCATCAGCACCCAGAAGCTCCATGCCAGAGGGCCCATGGGCCTTACGGCATTGACCAGCACTAAGTATATTATCTATGGCAGCGGGCAGGTGCGGGAGTAGGTGATCCTGCAGGAGGTGCGCAAATGAAGAATGCTTTTGGCTTCCGGGCAGGGAAGGCCGTAAAAGCGCTGGAACTGCCGGGATATTATGTGTGGGACTGTTCGGTCATAAAGGCAGAGGGACGGTATCATATGTTTTCTTCCCGCTGGGACAAAACACTTGGCTTTGGCTGGAACTGGCTGTTTCACAGCGAGGTGATCCACTGTGTGGCGGACAGGCCCCAGGGGCCTTATGAATTCTGCAATGTGGTGCTGCCCCGGCGGGGGCGGGAGTATTTTGACGGGATGAACACCCATAATACCTGTATCAAGGCCTATGACGGGAGGTTTTACCTCTATTATATGGGCTGTACCTACGGCGGGGAGATTCCGGGCGGCCAGGAGGAGATTCCGGAGGCGTATGCCCTGGAGGTATGGAACAGAAAGCGCATCGGCCTTGCTGTGGCAAAGGAGATCGACGGGGCGTTTGTCCGGCGGGATACCCCGCTTTTAGAGCCCCGGGACTGCTCTAAGTGGGACTGCACTATTACCACCAATCCTTCTGTGGCGATCCTGCCGGATGGGCAGACGTATATGATCTACAAGTCCCGCCGTTCCTTCGGCAGCCCGCTGCAGCTTGGCGTTGCCATGGCAGACCGCCCGGACGGGGCGTTTGTGCGGCTGGCCGATACGCCCATCCTGCAGTTTGATCATCCGGATTTTCATATTGAGGATCCCTTTTTGTGGTATGATGCGGAAAAAAAGAAATTCTGTCTGATTGCCAAGGATGACTGCAAGAACGGTTCCGGGGGAATTACCGGGGAGTGGGGCAGCGGGTTTTACACGGAGAGCAAAGACTGCGTGCATTTTGAGATTGCCCGGGAGCCCAAGGTATATTCCAGAAATCTCCTGTGGGCGGACGGGAGCAGGACCTGGCAGGGAAATCTGGAGCGGCCGTCGCTGTTGTTTGACGACAACGGGAGGCCCACCCATCTGTTCTGCGCCAGCGGGGCCGGATCCCGGCCCTATGATTTTACCGGGAGCACTTATATTGTTTGTATAGAGTTGGAAGAACCGTAGCTACAAAATATCCAGTTGTTTCGAAATGGCAGAAAAATCAATGGAAAAATCCTCGTAGATTCCCGCCTGCACTGAATCCGCAAAGGTGTAGTCCCCGGTATCTTTCGTTTCAAAGTTGTAGACAAGAATACGGTTCTTGTCAGGATCCACAATCCAGTATTCCCGGACTCCAGAGGTACGATATTGAAAAAGCTTGGTGAAATAGTCCATCCGCCTGCTGCCCGGGGATACGATCTCGATGATCCAGTCCGGCGCACCATAACAGCCCCTTTCGGTGAGCTTTTGCGGATCGCAGATCACAGAAATATCCGGTTCCACATAAGTCAGGTCATCGGCATTCAAAAATACCGCAAAGGGAGCCAGGTCCACTTCACAGGACCCATGATTTTTATGGATGTATTCACGGATGGAGGCAAAGAGCTCTCCTGCGATCCGTTGATGCATTCTGGTTGGAGGCGCCATATTGAAAAACTGCCCGTCGATCAGTTCTGCGCGCTTTCCCTCCGGAAGAGCATAGATATCATCAACGGTATAGACGGTTTCGTGTGCCAGAGCTGGCAGCATAATAACACATCCTTTCTGGGGTTGAATGATTTCATCTTACCATTTTAAGACGGGAATGGCAAGTGCAAAAGCCGGAAAAAAGGCTCCTCCAGCTCATACAGCCTCTCATGGAGCCCGTCCAGCCGGTGGGCATCGGAGCTTGACAGAACCGGGAGGTCCCGAAGGACAGGAAACCGCTCCCGAAGTCCTGTGACAGAAGCCAGGTCATGAACCTCAAAGTAGGGAAAAGCCACTCCCTCCGGCACAAAGCCAAGCTGGCTGATCAGGCTGTTGGAATTCTTATCAATGTGGGCCGGCACCATCATTCCCTGATAATTTTTTAACAAAGTCTCCAGCTCAAAAAAGGAGATGTCCGTGGCGGAGATCAGCAGCGGATCGAAGCTGCCGCAGACACTATCCTTCGCGTCGCACAGAAGCTGGTTTCCGAAAATGGCCGGGTCGTTGGCCACAGGCAAAAGATGTGCGGCCACATAGGCGTCAAAGGCCATGGCGTCTGCAAGGGAAGGAAAGTAGCATAGCACATGCACCTCCTCGCAGGTGGTAAGCTCCATCCCCGGGATCACCTGCAGGGGAAAAGCCCCTGCCTGGGCCAGGATGGACGGGCAGTTTTTACAACTGTTGTGGTCGGTAAGGGCGATCAGGTCAAGGCCGATGAGGGCGGCCATGCCCAGAATATTGCCCGGGGTCATATCGTCGTCTGCGCAGGGGGAGAGACAGGAGTGGATGTGAAGATCGTAACTAAGCATCGCACGTTGTCTCCGGGTTGCGGCAGGTCTGGCTCTCGTCCGCCGGAATCGAAGCATCTGCGGCGTTTAGCTGCTCATACGCCAGCAGGGCGGCGTCAAAAACCGGAAGCTCCGTGGCCAGGACCGTGATGCCTTCCGTTCTGGCTTTTTTCAGGGCGTTTTCATCCAAGGCCGTGTTCTGGCACAGCACCACGCAGGCGGTGTCGGTAAGAGCCGCCACGGCCAGGGTGTTGAGATTCGCCATTACCGTAAACCAGATGCCGTCGGCAGGGGCGCTGCTCATGGCGATGCTCAGAAGGTCGCAGCAGTAGGGCTTTGAAATATTACGTCCGGTGTCGGAGCCGGCGTTGATAACGGTGAACCGGGTTTTATCGATCAATTCCTGGATTTTCATAAGGCGTTCCCTCCATAGTCTTTTTCGTATTGCCAGTTTCCTGCAGAAGCTGGCTTTTTTTCAGCGTATCATAATAATCCCGCAGCAGATAGATGCAGTCTTCCTTTTTTGCGAAGCCCCGGACGATATCCTCCGCCAGGGCGCGGCAGGTGGGGGCTCCGCAGGAGCCGCAGTCCAGGCATGGAAATTCTTTCATATACGTCTCCACCAGCTTCAGGTTCACCATGCTCTCCATGCGGCTGCTGCCTAACTGGTATACCGGCTCGTAGGTGATGGGCTCCGTAAAATACAGCTCGCCGGAATCCAGAAACGCGTGATCTTCCTGGTGCTGGAGGGAGACAGGCAGGTACTTGTTGAGCTGCTTCATCTTGGCCTTGGCAAGATACGGATTCTCTACGTTCAGCACGCCGCCCACGCAGCCGCCGCTGCAGGCATTCAGCTCGATGAACTGCAGGTTGGGGGTAAACTTCTCATCCTCTAAGTCCTCCAGCACCCGGATCACGTTCTCGATCCCGTCGGCGGCCAGATAGCTGTCGGTGATCATTCCGGCGGCCTCCCCGCCTGCGATTCCCCAGCCCACGCCGATCTTACCGGAGGAGGCCAGCTCCTGGGGGTTCTTCTCCGCCGCCGGCAGATAGCTTAAAAGGATCTGGTAAACGTCCTTGATGGCCATCACGCCGTCGATGCCGCTGGCTGCGATGCCTAAGGGAGAGCGGGCGAAGGCCACCTTGGCGGGACAGGGCGCCAGAAAAATAATGCCGATCTGCCGCTCCGAAAGTCCGGTGCGCTCCACGGCCCGTTTCCGGGCCAGCTTGGCCGCCACCTCCGCCGGCGGCAGGAGGGGAAGGAGATGGTCGATCAGGTTGGGAAAACGGACCCGGATCAGCCGGTTTACGGAAGGGCAGGCCGTACTGATTACCGGCCATTTCTCCGGGTGCTCCCTTACATAGCGCCGGGATTCCTCGGAAACCAGCTCGGCGGCGGCGCTGACCTCGAACACATCGTCAAAGCCCATCAGCTTTAAGGCGGTGAGGATCAGGTTGACGTCCGTCATGTTGTTGAACTGGCCGTAGAGGGAGGGGGCCGGCAGCGCCACGGTGTACTCATATTTCTCTAAGAGGTCCAGATGATCCCGCCGGGTCAGCTTGGCATGGTGGGGACAGTGGCGGATACATTCCCCGCAGTCGATGCAGAACTCCTTGATAATCCGGGCCTTCCCGTTCTGGACCCGGATGGCGTTGGTGGGACAGCGCTTGATGCAGTTGATGCAGCCCTTGCACAGTTCTCCATTCAGATAGACCGAATGAAAAAATTTATTGGCCATTGCAGTTCCTCCTTCTTAAAAAACAGGTTCCCCTTTATTCAAAACGAACCACCATAGAAACGGTAGTCCCTTCTCCCACCCGGGAAGTGATGGTCATCTCGTCGGAATATTTCTTCATATTGGGAAGGCCCATACCGGCGCCAAAACCTAAGGAGCGCACCGCATCCGGGGCCGTGGAATAGCCCTCCTGCATGGCAAGGCCGATATCGGCGATGCCGGGGCCGTGATCAATAAGCTCCATGGCAATCTGGTCCGGCAGGATCTCCACCGAGATGGCGCCGCCGCCGGCATGGATTACCATATTGATCTCTCCCTCGTAAATGGCAATGGCAGCCTTGCGGACAGCCGAGGGGGAGACGCCCATCTGTTTTAACTTATTCTTGATATCGCTGCTGGCTTCCCCGGCCCGGGTAAAGTCGTCGCCGGAGACCTGGTATTCATAATGCAGGCTAGGCATCGAGGGATACACCTCCATTCAGGCCGGCACAGAACAGCTTGCCGCAGGTGTTGAACATGGGAAGCTCCGTCACCATCACGCACAGGCCGATGTCCTCCGCTAAATGCAGCATGGTGGTATCGGGCTTCTTCCCACGGATAAAAATAACGCCGGCTAAGTCCATCATCTCGGCGGTGCGCATTACCTGCGGGTTGCACAGACCGGTGATCAGGATGGAATCGTCCTTGGCATAGGCCAGTACGTCGCTCATCATATCGGAGCTGAAGGCCGAGTGGACCACCTTTTTCAGGTTGTTGTTTTTCGTCAGCAGGGTGGCCTGCAGCAGCTTGCAAATATCTTCCAGATTCAAAATAACTCCTCCCATTTTTGGTTTGTATACCCAATAAAAATATTTGGACGATCCCAGTATATCATTTATACTGGTAATTATCAACAGAAATATATTGTTAAAATTATAACAAATGCACAATTGTACTTATTTTTGTACAATCACACAAAAAGTGTATCTCAGAAAGAACAATTTTTTGTGTTTTTGTGGATTGTTTCCGGATCTGTACAATGGTAGGATAGATAGGTAACTGTTTCATACTGATAGCAAAGGAGTGGAAAGTATTGGAAAGAAAACAAACGGCGGCTTTTCAGGGAACGGATCAGCAGGAGAAGGAACTGCTGGCGGCCATCGAAGAGCTGAAGATCGAAAAGGGCTGTCTGATGCCCATTATGCAGAGGGCCCAGGATATTTACGGATATCTTCCCATGGAAGTGCAGAAAATCATCGCGGACCGGCTGGGGATTCCTATGGAGAAGGTGTACGGCGTGGCCACCTTTTACTCCCAGTTTAATCTGTATCCCAAGGGAAAATACCAGATTTCAGTCTGCCTGGGAACGGCCTGTTATGTGAAGGGATCCGGCGATATCTACAACAAGCTGATGGAGAAGCTTGGCATCAAGGGCGGGGAGTGTACCGCCGACGGGAAGTTCTCGTTAGACGCCTGCCGCTGTGTCGGGGCCTGCGGCTTAGCGCCGGTCATGATGATCAACGACGAGGTTTACGGAAGGCTCACCGTCGATGAGCTGGACGGAATTCTGGAGAAATATCAGTAAATGTTTCCGGAGATATCACTGCACATTTTAGACATTGCGGAAAATTCCATAAAAGCAGGCGCTACGCGGATTGAGATCGAGGTGCTGCGAAGGACTGCGGAGAGAAAGCTTACGGTGGCGGTGCAGGACAATGGCTGCGGGATGGATGCAGAGCAGTTAGCGGGATGCACGGATCCTTTTTTTACCTCCAGGACCACCCGGCGGGTGGGGCTTGGGATCCCGTTTCTGAAAGCTTCCGCAGAGTGTACCGGCGGCAGTTTTTTCATCGATTCCCAAAAAGGGAGGGGAACGCAGATCCGGGCAGAATATGTGACGGACCATATCGACTGCATTCCACTGGGGGATATCGGGGCTACGGTGTATTCCCTGATTCTGATGAACGAAGCCATCGGTTTTTTCTACCGGTACGGCGTAGACGAACGTCAGTTCACCCTGGATACGGACGAGATGCGCGCGCTTCTGGGAGACGTGCCCTTTGCCAGCAGGGAAGTGGCGGCTTTTATCCGGGAATATCTGGAAGAAAATCAAAAGGAGACAGATCAGGAGGAGATTTTATGAAATCATTAGAAGAATTGAAGGCGATCCGGGAACGGATGCAGGGACAGGTGGAGTTTCGCGCTGAGAACAGCGATCAGATCCGCGTGGTAGTAGGCATGGCAACCTGCGGGATTGCCAGCGGCGCCCGGCCGGTGCTGACCACCCTGGCCGAGGAGGTACAAAAGCGGGACCTGAAAAATGTGACGGTCACCCAGACCGGCTGCATCGGCCTGTGCCAGTATGAGCCCATCGTGGAGGTTTTAGAGGGCGGCAAGGACAAGATTACATATATCAAAATGACACCGGAGAAGGCCGTTGAGGTGCTGGAGCAGCATCTGGTGCGGGGCCAGGTGGTGGAAAAATACACCTTAAACGAGACAAGATTATAAGGAGGAAGCAGCAATGTATCGTTCTCATGTATTGGTCTGTGGAGGTACCGGTTGTACATCCTCCGGAAGCGCACAGATTGCAGAAAAGTTAAAATCCGAGATCAGACGCCAGGGGCTGGAGAAGGAAGTGGCCGTCGTAAAGACCGGCTGCCACGGCCTATGTGCCTTAGGTCCGATTATGATCGTATACCCGGAGGCGGTCTTTTACTCCATGGTGAAGCCCGAGGACATTCCCGAGATTGTGGAGGAGCACCTGTTAAAGGGCCGCGTTGTGGAACGGCTGGTCTACCAGGAGACGGTGGGAAGCGACGGGATCAAGTCCTTAAAGGATACGGATTTCTACCGGAACCAGCACCGGATCGCCCTGCGCAACTGCGGTGTCATCAATCCGGAGGATATTGACGAGTATATCGGAACCAGAGGCTACGAGGCCCTGGGGAAGGTATTGACAGAGATGACGCCGGACCAGGTGATCCAGACCGTCTTAGACAGCGGCTTAAGAGGCCGGGGCGGCGCAGGCTTCCCCACCGGCATGAAGTGGAAGTTTGCTTCCGGCAACCGGGGCAATGTACAGAAATACGTCTGCTGTAACGCCGACGAGGGCGATCCCGGGGCCTTTATGGACCGTTCCGTACTGGAAGGAGATCCCCATGTGGTCTTAGAGGCCATGGCCATCGCAGGCTACGCCATCGGCGCCAGCCAGGGTTACATCTACGTCCGGGCCGAGTACCCCATCGCCGTGGAGCGCCTGAAGATCGCCATCGGCCAGGCCAGGGAGTACGGTCTTTTAGGCAAGGACATTTTCGGCAGCGGCTTTGATTTTGATATCGATCTGCGGCTGGGGGCAGGAGCCTTCGTCTGCGGCGAGGAGACGGCCCTGATGACCTCCATCGAAGGAAACCGCGGAGAGCCCAGGCCCCGTCCGCCCTTCCCGGCCGTAAAGGGATTATTCGAAAGCCCCACGATTTTAAATAACGTGGAGACCTATGCCAACATCCCCCAGATCATTTTAAACGGGGCAGAATGGTTTGCCTCCATGGGGACGGAGAAGTCCAAGGGCACCAAGGTCTTTGCCCTGGGCGGCAAGATCAACAACACGGGACTGGTGGAGATCCCCATGGGGACCACGCTCCGCACCGTGATCGAGGAGATCGGCGGCATCCCCAACGGCAAGAAGTTCAAGGCGGCCCAGACCGGCGGCCCCTCCGGCGGATGTATCCCGGCGGAGCATATGGATATCCCCATCGACTATGACAACTTACTGTCCATCGGCTCCATGATGGGCTCCGGCGGTCTGATCGTCATGGACGAGGACAACTGTATGGTGGATATCGCCAAGTTTTTCCTGGAGTTCACGGTGGATGAGTCCTGCGGAAAATGTACGCCCTGCCGGATCGGTACCAAACGTATGTACGAGATTCTGGACAAGATCACCAAGGGCCAGGGAACCTTAGAGGATCTTGACAAGCTGGAGGAGCTGGCCTACTACATCAAGGATAACGCCCTCTGCGGACTGGGCCAGACAGCCCCCAACCCGGTGCTTTCCACCCTGCGTTACTTCCGGGAGGAGTATATCGCCCATGTGGTGGATAAGAAGTGTCCTGCCGGCGTCTGCAAGAGCCTTCTGACCTACAAGATCGATCCGGAGAAATGTAAGGGCTGTACCCTGTGCGCCAGGAACTGTCCCGCCGGAGCCATTACCGGCTCGGTGAAGGAGGTTCATTCCATCGATCCGGCCAAATGTGTCAAGTGCGGCGCCTGCATGGAAAAATGCCGGTTCAACGCCATTTACAAAGATTAAGGGAGGGTGCAACAACAATGGAAATGATAAACGTGACAATCAACGGTACCCAGGTGTCTGCACCTGCGGGTTCTACCATATTAGAAGCAGCAAGGCTGGCCAATATTGAGATTCCCACCCTCTGCTACTTAAAGGAGATCAACGAGATCGGCGCCTGCCGGATCTGCGTGGTGGAGGTGAAGGGTGCCAAGAGCCTGGTGACCTCCTGTGTTTACCCCATCAGCGAGGGCATGGAGATCTGGACCAACACCCCCAAGGTGCTTGCGTCCCGGAAGAAGACGCTGCAGCTTATTTTATCCGACCATGACCGGAAATGCCTGTCCTGCGTACGCAGCGGAAACTGCGAGCTGCAGAAGCTGTGCCACGATTACAAGGTGGACGACGAGACGCTATACGACGGGGCCCGCAATACCTATGCGCTGGACGAAAGCGCCGCCCATATGGTGCGGGATAACAACAAATGTATTCTCTGCCGCAGATGTACCGCCGTCTGTGAGAAGGTGCAGGGAATCGGCGTGATCGGGGCCAACGAGCGGGGATTTTCTACTTACATCGGTTCGGCCTTTGCGATGGGCTTAGGAGAGACAAGCTGCGTTTCCTGCGGCCAGTGTATTGCGGTCTGTCCCACCGGGGCCATCTACGAGAAGGACTACACCAGCCAGATTTTTGATGCGTTGGCGGATCCGGAAAAATATGTGATCGTACAGACTGCCCCCGCCGTGCGTGCGGCCCTGGGAGAAGCCTTCGGTCTGCCCATCGGCACCGACGTGGAGGGCAAGCTGGCGGCAGCCTTACGGCGTCTTGGCTTCGACAAGGTATTCGACACCAATTTCTCGGCGGACCTGACCATTATGGAGGAGGCCAACGAGTTCGTGGAGCGGGTGCAGAACGGCGGCGTGCTGCCCATGATCACCTCCTGTTCCCCGGGCTGGGTGAAGTACTGTGAGCACTATTTTCCGGATATGACTGAGAATCTTTCTAGCTGCAAGTCGCCCCAGCAGATGTTTGGCGCCATTGCAAAGTCCTATTATGCCGAGAAGATGGGCATTGATAAGGAGAAGCTGGTGGTGGTCAGCGTCATGCCCTGTACTGCCAAGAAATTTGAGGTGGGCCGTCCCGATGAGGACGCCAACGGCGTGCCGGATGTGGACATCGCCATCACCACCAGGGAGCTGAGCCGCATGATCGAGCGGGCCGGGATCCAGTTTACCCAGCTTCCTGACGAGGAGTTCGATGCGCCCCTGGGCCTTGGCACCGGCGCGGCCGTAATCTTCGGGGCCACCGGCGGCGTAATGGAAGCGGCCCTTCGTACCGCGGTTGAGACCTTAACCGGTGAGGAGCTTGCCAGCCTTGACTTTACCGATGTCCGGGGCATGGAGGGCATCAAGGAGGCCTCCTATGAGGTGGCCGGCCTGAATGTGAAGGTGGCGGTGGCCTCCGGCCTTGGAAATGCGAGGGAGCTGCTTACGAAGGTGAAAAACGGCGAGGCCCAGTACCACTTTATCGAGATCATGGGATGTCCCGGCGGCTGTATCAACGGCGGCGGACAGCCCCAGCAGCCGGGAAGCGTGCGGAACTTTACGGATATCCGCGGGAAGCGTGCGGCGGTGCTTTATAACATCGATAAAAATAACCCCATCCGCAAGTCCCACGAGAACCCGGCCATTAAGGAGCTGTACGAAACCTATCTGGGTAAGCCGGGCAGCCACAGGGCCCACGAGCTTTTGCATACCACCTATGTGAAGCGGCAGATCCATGAAATTTAAAATCGTCTGGGGACAGGCAGAAAAATTGGCGGCAGGATCTTATCTGCCGCCGGTTTTTGTGACAAGGAATGCGGTCTTCCTCTTATTCGCTGATAAGCGGTGGTTTCTGGTACAATTTTCGTTCGATCTGCCGCCGCTCGATTGCAATCTGCTTCAGCGCGGCTTCGTCGTCTGTAACGGCTTCAATTCTTTCCAGGATGGAAAGCTGGTCGAAAAGATTGCCATTGTATTCTTTTTCGTTTGATGGCATATTCGTTCACCCCCTTGGCAAAAGAAACATGTTTTTGATAGTATCATTGTATCATAAACGGACGGTGATTTCTATAGGTATTTGCCGGGATAAAAATGAAAAAATGACAGCTTGCGGAGCATGGGGTTTTATGATACGATAAAGCAATATACGAAAAGGAAAGGGGCGGCAGTATGATCTTTGGAAAACATATCAACCGGTATTATCTGAAATACAGCGGCTGGCTGATCCTAGGCCTGCTCTCACTGGTTATGGTTGACTATCTGCAGTTAGAGGTTCCAAAGCTCTACCGGATGGTAGTCAACGGCATGAACAGCGGATACGTAAGCGTGGACGGGGCGAAGACGGCCTTTGATATGGAATTTTTGCTGGACGGCATCTGCATGCCCATGGTGGGGATCATTCTGGCCATGGTCTTTGGGCGTTTTTTGTGGCGGATCTGTTTTTTTGGGGCCGCGGTGCGCTTAGAGGCGGATCTTCGGAACCGGATGTTCGATCACGCCAGGGATCTGAGCCGGGAGTATTATCAGGTCAATAAGGTGGGAAATCTTATGAGCCTTTTTACCAACGACCTGGACACGGTGCAGGAATGCTTTGGCTCCGGGGTGCTGATGTTTTTCGACGCGCTGCTGTTGGGGGTGCTGGCGGTGATGAACATGTGGCAGATGGATCCGGGGCTGACGCTCCTTTCCATGATTCCCATGGCCTTCCTTCTGGCGGCAGCCACGGTGATCGGACGCCAGATGATGAAAAAGTGGGACATCCGCCAGGAGGCATTTTCGAAGCTTTCCGATTTTGCCCAGGAGAGTTTTTCCGGCATTGCGGTGATCAAAGCCTTCGTCAAGGAGGCCAGGGAGCTGATGGCCTTTCAGAAGCTGAATGTGGAAAATGAGGAGGCCAATATCGACCATACCAGGTACTCGGTGCTTCTTCGGATCCTTGTGATGCTGTTTGTGGAGAGCGTAATCTGCGTGATCTTAGGCTACGGGGGGTATCTGGTCTACAAGGACCGGTTCAACGCCGGCCAGCTTGTGGAATTCATCGGCTATTTTACGGCTGTGATCTGGCCCATCATGGCGGTGGCGGAGCTGATCGATATGACCTCCCGGGGTAAGGCCTCCTTAGAACGGCTGGGGGAGCTTCTGGACGCGAAGATCCATGTGGCGGACCGGAAGGACGCAAAGCCTTTGAAAAACGTCCGGGGAGATATTGCGTTTCAAAACCTTACCTTCCGCTATCCGGGTGGGGAATACGATGTGCTGAAAAATATTTCCTTTACCATCCGGGCCGGGGAGAATGTGGGGCTGGTGGGGAAAACCGGCTCCGGGAAGACGACGCTTGTAGATCTGATCCTGCGGACCTACCAGGTGCCGGATGGAACGCTGTTTGTGGACGGTCATGACGTGAATGACGTCAAGATCCGCGACATTCGGGAAGCCTGCGCCTATGTACCCCAGGATAATTTCCTGTTTTCGGATACCATCGCCCATAATATTGCCTTCGGTATGGAGGACTACGGTATGGAAGCGGTGATACAGGCGGCAAGGCTGGCGGATGTGGACGGCAATATACAGGAATTTAACCAGGGCTATGACACGGTTCTGGGGGAGCGGGGCGTGACGGTTTCCGGCGGCCAGAAGCAGCGGATTTCCATTGCGCGGGCGCTTGCGAAGGATGCCCCCATTTTGATTCTGGATGATTCCGTATCTGCGGTGGATACCAGGACCGAGACGGCGATTCTTGAGAACCTGCGCAGGGTGCGGCAGGGAAAGACCACCATTCTGATTGCGCACCGGATTTCCACCATTGAGAAGATGGACAGGATTCTGTTTCTGGAAAACGGGGAGCTTGCAGCAGCCGGAACCCACGAGGAGCTGTTTGAGGGCTGCCCCGAATACCGGAAGATGGTGGAGCTTCAGAAGCTGGAGGAGGAAGGAGAGGATCAGAATGCATGAATATTTACCGGTCTGGATCGTGGGCGGGATCATCGGCGCCTTTACCATTGTTTTCCTGCTGGCATATTGGGCGCTGCGAAAGGCCGGGGAGGAGGATGACCAGGAGCGGAAGATACCGGACCGGGAGATTGTCCGGCGGCTTCTTGGCTATGCCAGGCCCTATTGGAAGAATTTTGTGCTGGTATTTTTCGTGATGCTCTTTTCCATTGCCTATGATCTGGCCTCCCCGCTGATCATCGGGCGGATCCAGGGGCTGATTAAGAATGATTTTACCCTGGACCGGCTCTATGGGATGGTGGGGGTATATGCCGGGATTCTGGCGGTATCTTTGGTCTGTACCTATCTGCAGGCCATGATTTTACAGAAAACGGGCCAGAAGATCCTTTCCCGGATCCGGCGGGATGTGTTTACCCACATTGAAGCCTTAAGCCATGAGCAGCTCAATCATCTTCCGGTGGGCAAGCTGGTGACCCGGGTGGCCAATGACCCCAACGCCATTTCTTATATGTTTACCAATATTCTGGTGACGCTGGCCAAAAATGCCATGGTGATCGTGGGCGTTCTGGGTGCCATGCTGGTTTTAAATTATGCATTGACCCTGGTGGTGCTGTGCTTTGTGCCCTTCGTGTTGCTTTTTACCTTGATTTTCCGGCAGTTTTCCCGCCGGGTACACCGCCAGGTCAACAACGCCACCACGGACATCAACACCTATCTGTCCGAAAATCTGTCCGGCATGAAGATCACCCAGATTTTTAACCGGGAGGACAAAAAGCTTGCGGAATTTTTAAGCCGCAGTGAGACGCTGAAGAAGGCCAAGTTCCACCGGATGTTTGTGTTCGGCATTTTCCGGCCCATGGTGTATATGCTTTTTATCTCATCGAACTTATGTTTGTTTTACTTTGGGGCCAAGGGCTATATCAAGGATCTCCACTATTTTGGGCAGGTGATCGACAGCAGTGTGATGGTATCCTTTTATATGTATATCTCCCGGTTTTTCAATCCCATCCAGACATTGGCGGAGCAGTTCGATATGCTGCAGCGCTCCTTTGCGGCGGCGGAAAAGATCTTTACCATCCTGGACATGGAGCCAGAGGTGGTGGACACAGAGGGCGCCGTGGAGCTTCCCCATCTGCGGGGCGAGATTGAATTTAAGGATGTGTGGTTTTGCTATAAGCCCGGGGAGTGGGTGCTTCAGGGCGTCAGCTTCCATGTGGAGCCGAAGCAGACGGTGGCCTTTGTGGGCGCCACCGGTTCCGGAAAGACCACGATCTTAAGCTTGATCTGCCGCAATTACGAGATCCAGAAGGGGCAGATCCTCATCGACGGCATCGATATCCGCAGCATTCAGATTTCCTCCCTGCGGCGGCATTTTGGGCAGATGCTCCAGGATGTGTTCCTGTTTTCCGGGGATATCCGAAGCAACATCCTGCTTCGGAAGGAGGACGTGACCGAGGAGGAGGTATGGGAGGCCTGCCGTTACGTCAATGCGGACGGTTTTATCAGCAGGCTCCCGGATGGCCTTTCGGAGATTGTGCGGGAGCGGGGGAATAATTTTTCCGCCGGACAGCGGCAGCTTCTCTCCTTTGCACGCACCATCCTCCATAAACCGGCGGTGATGATTCTGGACGAGGCCACCGCCAACATCGACACGGAGACGGAGCTTCTGATCCAGGACAGCTTAGAGAAGATGAAAAATATCGGCACCATGCTGATTGTGGCACACCGGCTGTCCACGATCCAGCACGCGGACAACATCATTTTCCTTTCTCACGGGAAGATCGTGGAGCAGGGAAGCCATCAGGAGCTTCTGGGCAAAAAGGGGCGGTATTACGATCTGTATATGCTGCAGTATCATAAGCAGCAGCTTTGGGATTCCTAAGAGAGCATGCCCTTTTGGAAGGGAATGGAAGCTTCTTGCAGAATATAAGCTTTTATGTTACGATAGCCTTAAAGAAAACTGGCAGCCAGGACAGGAGGGCGGTTTATGGGACAGACAATCTCGATCGGAGCGCAGAGCTTTGAATTTATACGGGAAAACAATTGCTTTTTCATTGATAAAACAGATTTGATCCGGGAATGGTGGGAGAGCGGGGACATTGTGACGCTGATCACCCGGCCCCGCCGCTTTGGGAAAACGTTGAACCTGGACATGATGAACTGCTTTTTTTCAAAAAAATATGAGGGGCGCAGGGATCTGTTTGAGGGGCTTTCTGTCTGGGCAGATGAGAAGTACCAGAAGCTTCAGGGAACCTGCCCGGTGATATCCTTAAGCTTTGCGAATATTAAGGGGGAGACCCTTGAGGCGGCAAAGCAGGGGATTAAGTTTGCTCTGACAAAACTATATGAGATACACAGACATGTGCGGGATGCAAAGGGGATGGGGGAAACGGAGCAGTTATTTTTTGATTCTGTTTCTTCGGCTATGCCGGATGATGTGGCAGTGCTCACGCTGCAGTATTTGTGTGATTATCTGAGCCGCTACCATAACCAGAAAGTTTTGATCCTTCTGGATGAATACGATACCCCTTTGCAGGAGGCCTATGTTCACGGATATTGGAAGGAAATGGCAGGATTTATCCGCAGGCTGTTCAATTCCACCTTTAAGACCAACCCTTATCTGGAGCGGGCGATGCTGACTGGAATTACCAGGGTGAGCAAGGAGTCCATTTTTTCTGACCTGAACAATCTGACGGTGGTGACAACCACCTCAGAGCAGTACCGTACGCAGTTTGGATTTACGGAGGAGGAGGTGTTCGGGGCGCTTAAGCTGCTGGGAATGGAGCAGGAGCAGGAACAGGTAAAACGGTGGTACGATGGATTTACTTTTGGCAGCCAGAGGGATATTTACAATCCCTGGTCTATCACGAATCTGCTGAAATTCCGGAAATACCGATCCTATTGGGCGAACACCAGTTCTAATTCCCTGGTGGGAAAGCTGATCCGCGAAGGGGCGGCGGAGATCAAGATGGATATGGAGACACTGCTGGATGGAGGGACCATTGAGACTGCCATTGACGAAGAGATCATTTATGATCAGTTGGATGACAATGATGCAGCTATTTGGAGTCTGCTTCTGGCATCCGGCTATCTGAAGGTGGAGGAGGCCCCGGAGTTTGAGGGCGGGTCCTATCGCCTGTCTTTGACCAATTATGAGGTACAGCGGATGTTTTTGGGGATGATCCAGGGGTGGTTTGGGAAGTCTGCGGCCAAGTACAATGATTTCATAAAGGCGCTGTTTCTGGGGGATTTAAGGTATATGAACCGTTTTATGAACCAGATGACGGGAGCAGTGTTCAGTTTTTTTGATACGGGAGGAAAGCCGTCGGAGCAGGAGCCGGAACGCTTCTATCATGGTTTTGTTCTTGGATTGATCGCGGATTCCAGGATCGATTATGTGATCACCTCCAACCGGGAGAGCGGCTTTGGCAGATATGATGTGGTGATGGAGCCACGGGATGGGACAAAAAACGCCTATGTGTTCGAGTTCAAGGTGCATGAGCCGGATCGTGAGAAGACCCTTCAGGATACGGTGGAGGAAGCTCTGCGGCAGATCCGGGAGAAAAACTATGACGCAGCCCTGATCGAGAAAGGATTTTCCCAGGAGCAGATCCGCCATTATGGCTTTGCCTTCCAAGGGAAGCAGGTTCTGATCGGGTAAACATAAGAAACAAGTAGTAGGAGGAAGAATGAAAAATATGAAATCAGAATGGTACAAAACAAGTCTCTTATCCAATTGTGAAATGCGCTACGGCATACCGGACGATCAGCTTCTGATCCGTCGGAGCCGGGAGCAGTATTTAGGGCCGGCCTATGAGGTACTGCCGGACGGGAGGGTGTCCTTCCGGCTGCATTACCCTAAGGCATCAGAAGTAACGCTTGTGTCCATCTGGGGCGAGGAATTTACCTTGAAAAAAGAAGGGGAATTTTTTACCGGAATCTTTTTTCTTGGAACAGGCCTTGTGGGGGTCGATCTGTATGTGGACGGCAGCAGGAATATTTACCCCTTCCTTCCCATCGGCTACGGGAACAACCAGGCCAACAATTACGTGGATGTGCCGGACGGGGAACTGGTGGTTCCGGAGAAGGAGATTCCCCATGGTTCGGTAAATATCAGCTATCTGGACAGCCAGGTAACCGGCCGGCTGGAGCGTTTTCTGATCTATGTCCCGGCGGGCTATGAGAGGGACCTGGGCCAGCGCTATCCGGTGCTTTATCTCCAGCATGGCCACGGGGAGAATGAAATGGTATGGTTCCATCAAGGAAAAGTGAATCTTTTGTATGACGCCCTGATCGCCGAGGGAAAGGCGGTTCCGGCCCTTGTAGTGATGTGCAACGGAATGTACTATGAGGAGGATGAGCATGGGATTTCCCTTGCCATGGGAAAGCTGTCACAGCTTCTGACGGAGGAGATCATTCCCTATGTGGACAGCCATTACCGCACGGTTCCCCACAAGGAGTACCGGGGGATGGCCGGGCTTTCCATGGGAAGCGCCCAGACCTCCATCACGACCTTCACCCATCCGGAGCTGTTCGACTACATCGGGATTTTCAGCGGGTTTGTCCAGGACGCGCTGACCGGCGTAACGGAGCATGTGACGCCGGAGCGGCTTAACGGTCTTGCGGGACAGAAGAAGCTGATCTTTCGGGCCATGGGGGATGCGGACGAGCATTTTGACCGCTTTGAAAGCGACGATAAGCTTCTTGCGCGTTATGATGTGAAGCAGATCCGCAAAGTGTACCATGGCAGACACGAGTGGAAGGTCTGGAGATGGTGCCTTTGGGACTTTGCACAGATGATTTTTAAGGGAACTCCTTAAATTTTATGAAATTTAGGTGATTCAAGGGTTGACGAACCTGCAAAATATGATAAAATAGAAGAAGAACTACGGAGACATAGCTCAGCTGGGAGAGCATTTGCTTGACGTGTAAAGGGTCGCAGGTTCGAGCCCTGTTGTCTCCATCCAATCGGCAGGAGTTGTATTAGATTCCTGCCGATTTTCTGCTATTTCTTACTTCGATATTTTTTTAACAAAGAGGAAACGTATTGTCTGATGCAACAGAGAGAGGGATTGGAATGGATATCATTAATTTTCAGGAAGCAAACTGTCTGCACTGTTATAAATGTCTGCGCTTCTGCGAGGTGAAGGCCATCCGGATCGACCACGGCCAGGCCAGGATCATGCCGGATTACTGTGTCTACTGCGGCACCTGCCTTACGGTCTGCCCCCAGGACGCCAAAACTTACGCCAGCGACTTAGACCGGGTGAAGACGATGCTGGGGCGTAAGGAGGAGGTCATCGTGTCGGTGGCGCCCTCTTATCGCGGGATTTTAACGGAGACGGAGCCGGGCAGGATTGTGGGGGCCTTGCGGCGGCTGGGATTTTCCCAGGTGCGGGAGACCGCGGAGGGCGCTTCCTATGTTACCGACGAGTACGCACGGCTTCTGGCGGAGGGGAAGATGGAGAATATCATCACCACAAGTTGTCCGGCTGCCAATGCCCTGATTGAAAAATACTATCCTTCCATTATTCCGGATATGGCGCCGGTGGCTTCTCCCATGATTGCCCATGGCAGGATGCTGAAACAATTGTATCCCCAGGCCAAGGTGGTATTTTTAGGCCCCTGTCTGGCCAAGATGGAGGAGGCCCATATGGATGAGCGCTGCCGGGGAGACATCGATGCGGTCATTAATTTTGCGGAATTTGAGCAGTGGCTGTGGGAGGACAATATCCGGTTTGAGGAGTGCGAGAGCCTGCCCTTTGACAATCCGGACCCGCGGATCAACCAGCTTTACCCGGTGGAGGGCGGCACCATCCGTTCCGTGATGCGCCGGGGGATGAACGAGGAATACCAGCGCATTTCCGTGACCGGGATCCGAAGCTGCCGGGAGCTTTTCCACAGCATCAAGATGGGCCGGATCCATCACTGCTTTGTGGAGGTGATGATCTGCGAGGGGGGCTGTGTCAACGGGCCGCTGGTGGAGAAGAACCGGGGCTTCCGCTTTAAGGCCACGCTGGACATTGAGGGGAGCGCCATGAACCTGGCGCCGGAGCTTCCGGATTACCCCAGGAGCGCCAACATAGGGAAGCGTTTTTCACCCAACGTACATAAGGAAAAGATGCCCTCCGAGGCGGAGATCCGCGAGATTTTAAAGTCCATCGGGCATTATAAGGCCAATACGGAGTTTAACTGCGGGGCCTGCGGCTATTTCACCTGCCGGGACAAGGCCATTGCCATTTATCAGGGCAAAGCGGATCCGCAGATGTGCCTGCTGAATTCCTATGAGAAAGCAAAATCCTTGTCCAATCTGGTGATGGAGAATGCGCCCAATCTTATTTTTATTGTCAATGACCAGATGAAGATCATCGAGTTCAATCCCCGGGCGGAGGCCTATTTCAGGATCACCCGGGCGGAGGCGCTGGAGCGCTATCTCTATGAGCTGATGGATACGAAGGATTTTGACGAGGTATTTTTAACGCTGCAGCCCATTGTGCGCAAGAAGACCAAGATCAAGGAGCTTGGAATTACTTCCTTAGAGACCATTGTGCCGGTGGAGAACCAGGACCGGCTGCTGGCCATTATCCAGGATATCTCCAAAGAGGAGGAGCAGTTGGAGCGCCTTTACGACAAGCGGCTGGAGACGGTTAAGATGGCCCAGGAGGTTGTGGATAAGCAGATGCGCACCGCCCAGGAGATCGCGGGGCTTCTTGGAGAGACTACGGCGGAGACCAAGGCGATCCTGAGCAAGGTGCGTGATATGATGCTGGATGAAAATGTATAGCGGCGTATGGGCCGGAGGAGAAGATGCAGCAGGAGGCGGAGATGAGTTTTTTTGTGGATCTGGGCTGGAAGAGCCTGAATAAATATGAGGAGGAGCTGTGCGGGGACAAGGTGGAGATCCTGCATACGGAGGATTCGTCTATTTTGATTCTGGCGGATGGAATGGGGAGTGGGATCCGCGCCAATATTCTGGCTACCCTGACGGCCAAGATCGCGGGGACGCTTTTTGCCAAGGGCGTGGCTTTGGCGGAGATCGTGGAGACCATCGCCAGCACCCTGCCGGTGTCTTCCGTCAACGGCGTCGCCTATGCGACCTTCAGCATTTTGCAGATTTTCCAGGACGGGCGGGGGTATCTGGTGGAATACGATAATCCCAACTGTATTTTTCTGCGGGATAAGAAAGTGCAGGAGCTTCCCTGTCAGGAGCTGACGCTGTCGGGAAAGGTGATCCGGGAAAGCTTCTTTCAGGTGCAGCCGGGGGACGCTTACATTCTGATGAGCGACGGTACGATTTACTGCGGCGTCGGGGATGTGATGAATTATAGCTGGGACCGGGAATCCATGGCCGTCTATGCGGAAAAGTGTGTGCGTACCACCGGTTCTGCCGGCCGCATGGCCAATCTTCTGATCGACGCCTGCAACGACCTGTACGGCCAGATTCCCGGCGATGATACCACCATCGCGGTGGCCCGCATCAGGGAAGAACAGATTGTCAGTATTTTTACCGGCCCGCCGAAGGATCCCGGGGATGATGGCCGGTGCGTACAGGAATTTATGGCCCTTCCGGGCAAAAAGATCATTTCCGGCGGCGTCACTGCAAAGATTGCCTCCCGGGAGCTTAAGCGGGAGCTTGTGCCGGATACGGGAGCGCTGGATCCGGAGATTCCGCCCATTTCCCATATGCAGGGGATCGACCTGGTCACCGAAGGAGTGGTGACCCTCCATAAGGTGGTAAAGCTTTTGGAGCAGTACACGGCAGAGGATGTGGACGTGAGCTTTTTCGATGAGCTGGATCGGGATAACGGCGCCTGTAAGATCGTGCGGCTGCTGATGGAGGATTGCACGACCGTACATATGTTCGTCGGCTGTGGGATCAATGAGGCGTATCTCCAGAAAAATATGCCCTTCGATGTGACCGCCCGGCAGAATCTGGTGAAGCGGCTGGGGGCGGCCCTGGAGAAGATGCAGCTTCGGGTGGTGGAGCGGTATTATTGAGGCGGAATCCTGGAGAATTGCTGGGCAAACAAAAAGAAACGAGTACCCCGCTTGAGCCATAAAGCTGTACGGTAAAAAACCCGCTTCTTGCTGATAATTATATGATAGAAAGGAAAAAAAGTCAAGAGAAATGTACAACGAAATTGATTTAAATAAAATAGACTTAGCTGCAGAGCCGCCCGCAGAAGAACCATCCAGGCAGTACTACTTCATGGCAAAATGCCGGGAGCGGGTCCGGGAGTTTGAACAAACATACGGCCGCCGGCCCACAGCCTGCGTAACCACCTTCGGCTGCCAGATGAACGCCAGGGATTCCGAGAAGCTTCGGGGTATTCTGGAGCAGGCGGGCTACCAGGAGGCAGAGACGGAGGAAGCGGATTTTGTCATTTACAACACCTGTACGGTCCGGGAAAATGCCAACAACAAGGTATACGGGCGTCTGGGCTCTCTGGGAGCCAGGAAAAAGAAGCATCCCCAGATGAAAATTGCCCTTTGCGGCTGCATGATGCAGGAGCCCACGGTGGTGGAAAAGCTGAAAGCAAGCTATGGCTTTGTGGATCTGATCTTCGGAACCCACAACATCTACAAGTTCGCGGAGCTTTTGTATCTGGCCCTTGAAAATCAAGGCATGGTGATCGATCTGTGGGAGGATACGGACAGGATCGTGGAGGATCTGCCGGTGGAACGCAAATACAGCTTTAAATCCGGCGTCAACATCATGTTTGGCTGCAATAATTTCTGCAGCTACTGCATCGTGCCTTATGTCCGGGGACGGGAGCGCAGCCGCAGCCATAAGGATATCGTAAAGGAGATCCGCGGTCTGGTTTCAGACGGTGTGTCGGAGGTGATGCTGCTGGGGCAGAACGTGAATTCCTATGGGAAGAATCTCCCTGAACCCATAACCTTTGCGCAGCTTCTTAAGGAGCTTGAGAAGATCGAAGGGCTGAAAAGGATCCGTTTTATGACCTCCCATCCCAAGGACCTTTCCCAGGAGCTGATCGATACGATGGCCGCCTCTGAGAAGATCTGTCGCCATCTGCACCTTCCCCTGCAATCGGGAAGCAGCCGGATTTTAAAGGAGATGAACCGGCGTTACACCAGGGAGCAGTACTTAGAGCTGGTGGGACGGATCCGGGCAGCGATGCCGGAGATTGCCATTACTACGGATATTATCGTTGGATTTCCGGGAGAGACGGAGGAAGATTTCCAGGAAACCATGGATGTGGTAAGAAAGGTGCAGTATGACAGCGCCTTCACCTTTATCTATTCGAAGCGGACAGGCACGCCGGCGGCGGCCATGGAGGACCAGGTGCCGGAGGAGGTTATCAAGGCCCGTTTTGACCGGCTGCTGGCGGAGGTACAGCAGATTGCCGCCAGGAAGGCAGAGGCGCTGACCGGCCAGGTGCAGACCCTTCTGGTGGAGGAAGTAAACCGCCAGGACGCTTCCCTGGTATCGGGACGGCTTGGCAACAATTCCGTGGTGCATATTCCGGGAGACGCTTCTATGATTGGAACATATGTTCGAGTTCAGCTGGACGAATGCAAAGGATTTTATTATTATGGAAAAGCAGTATGAGAAGCCGGCTTATTTAAAACTGAAAAAAAGGGACGGGATTTTTCTGGCTGTTGTCCTTGTGGTGGCCGTGGCGGGGCTTCTCTGGTTCTGCCTGGGTTACTCCCGGCCGGGAAGCCTGGTGGAGGCGACGGTGGACGGCGAGGTTCTGGGAGCTTATCCCCTGGCGGAGGCACGGGAGCTTGCGCTGCCTGGGGAAGAGGCAATCACCAACCGTCTGGTGATCGCCCAGGGAGAAGCCTGGATGCAGTGGGCAGATTGTCCCGATCAGATCTGTGTGGAGCATAGGCCCATTTCCAGGGAGGGGGAGGAGATCGTCTGCCTTCCCAACCGGATTGTGGTGCGCGTCACCGGCGGGGATGGGCCGAAGACGGATGCGGTGGCAAGATAACAGAATCCTGCCAAAAACAGAAAAATGCCGAAAGTCTGAGAGGAAAGGAGCGGTGGAAACATGGACCGGAAAAAAAGAAGCGCCGGGCAGACCTGTGCGCTGCTGGGGATGCTTTTGGCCCTCTCTTTGCTCTTAAGCTACGTGGAGACTTTGATTCCCTTTCACTTCGGGATTCCGGGGATCAAGCTGGGGCTTGCCAACCTGGTGGTTCTGGTGACACTGTACCGGCTGGGGCCAGGAGACGCGCTGCTGGTTTCGGTGGCGCGGATTTTTCTGGCAGGATTTCTGTTCGGGAATCTGGCCAGCATCCTCTACAGCCTCTCCGGCGGCCTGTTAAGCTTTCTTGGAATGCTTCTGCTAAAAAAAACCGGAAAGCTTGGGCTGCTTGCGGTAAGCGTGGCAGGCGGGATTTTCCATAATCTGGGCCAGGTATTGATGGCGGCCTGGGTGGTGGAAAACATGAATTTTTTGTATTATATGTCGGTGCTGTTTTTTGCGGGACTCATAACCGGCGCGTTGATTGGGATTGTGGCCGGCGAGATTCTAAAGCGCCTGCCAAAAACAGATGGGAGGAAACCATAATGTACTCATATATCAAAGGCGAGCTGATGGAGATTTTCGAGGATTCCATCGTGGTAGAAAATAACGGGATCGGCTACAACATCCGGATTCCCGGAAGTATCATCGATTCTCTGGAGGGAATCGGCCAGAAGGTGAAGATCTATACCTACACCTACGTCCGGGAGGACGCCATGCTGCTGTACGGCTTTCTGACCAGGGACGACCTTCATATCTTCCGCCTGCTGATCGGCGTTGGCGGCATCGGCCCCAAGGGGGCTCTGGCCGTCCTGTCGGTGATGACGCCGGACGACCTTCGGTTTGCCGTGCTGGCGGACGACGACAAGACCATCGCCAAAGCGCCGGGAATCGGAAAGAAGACGGCCCAGCGGCTGATTATTGAGCTCCGGGATAAGCTGAGCCTGGCGGATACCTTTGTGGAGCAGGAGGCCAGCAGGCTGGCAGACAGAACGTCAGTTCGAAACGGTGTAAAGCAGGAGGCAGTGGAGGCTCTGGTGGCCTTGGGCTACAGCCCGGCGGAGGCTATGAAGGCCGTAAACGGGGTAGAGCTTACGGAGGAGACCACGGTGGAGGAGGCGCTCAAAGCCGCCCTTAAGCAGATGTCCCTGCTGTAACCGTAACCGATAAGAGGAGAAGTGCAATACCATGGAAAAACGTGTCATATCCACCCAGATCCAGGAGGAGGATCTGAAAATAGAAAAGAGCCTGCGGCCCCAGACCCTGGCAGATTACATCGGGCAGGAAAAGGCCAAGAAAAACCTCAAGGTCTATATCGAGGCGGCAAAGCAGCGGGGAGAATCCTTAGACCACGTACTGTTTTACGGCCCGCCGGGACTGGGCAAGACTACCCTGGCCGGGATTATCGCCAATGAGATGCAGGTACATATCAAGATTACCTCCGGGCCGGCCATCGGAAAGCCCGGCGAGATGGCGGCAATTTTAAGCTCCCTCCAGGAGGGGGATATTTTGTTCGTGGATGAGATCCACCGGCTCAACCGCCACGTGGAGGAGGTGCTGTACCCGGCTATGGAGGATTACGTCATCGACGTGATGATCGGAAAAGGGCCCACCGCCCGTTCCATCCGCCTGGATCTTCCCCATTTTACCCTGGTGGGAGCCACCACCCGGGCAGGGCTTCTGTCAGCGCCCCTGCGGGACCGGTTCGGCGTGGTGCACCATCTGGAATTTTACACGCCGGACGAACTAAAGCCCATCATCGTCCATTCCGCCCGGAAGCT
>CATJBQ010000177.1 GCA_949738465.1 uncultured Lachnospiraceae bacterium | reverse complement strand
GTAGATCCGCAGCAGCCGGGTGCGGTAGACGGAGACGCGGATGAAGATGGGGAGGAGACAACCCAGCCGGGCCAGGGAAGCGGCGGGGTGCAGGGGTTTCCTTTTTTGGGAATGTCCCGCATCAGCATGATTAATTTGTCGGATCTTTCCGGAATGATGCCCCAGCAGCGGATTAAGAAAAAGAAAAAAGATAAGAAGAAGCCCAAGCTGGATATCAAGGCGATTCCGGCGCCCCATAAGATCAAGGCCAGCCTGGATGAGTACGTGGTAGGCCAGGAGCATGCCAAGAAGGTGATGTCCGTGGCGGTGTACAATCATTATAAGCGTGTGGCTGCCGATGATCTGGACGGCGTGGAGATTGAGAAGTCCAATATGCTGATGATCGGGCCCACCGGAAGCGGCAAGACCTATCTGGTGAAGACCCTGGCCCGGCTTCTTGACGTGCCGCTGGCCATTGCCGATGCCACTTCCCTGACAGAGGCTGGTTACATTGGCGACGATATCGAGAGCGGGGTTTCCAAGCTTCTGGCAGCGGCGGACAATGATGTGGATAAGGCGGAGCATGGGATTATTTTTATTGACGAGATCGACAAGATTGCCAAGAAGAAGAACACCCATCAGCGGGATGTCAGCGGCGAATCGGTGCAGCAGGGGATGCTGAAGCTTTTAGAGGGAGCCGAGGTGGAGGTTCCGGTGGGAGCCAACAGCAAGAATGCCATGGTGCCCCTGACCACGGTCAACACCAAGGATATTCTCTTTATCTGCGGCGGCGCTTTTCCGGATCTGGAGGATATCGTCAAGGAGCGGCTGAACAAGCATGCATCGGTGGGCTTTAGGGCGGACCTGAAGGATAAGTACGACAAGGAGGAGAACCTGATCCGCCAGGTGGAGGTGGAGGATATCCGCAAATATGGCATGATTCCGGAGTTTCTGGGCCGTATGCCAGTAATCTTTACCCTGGATGCCCTGACGGAGGATATGATGGTGGAGATCTTAAAGACTCCCAGGAATGCCATCATCAAACAATATCAGAAGCTTCTGGCGATGGATGAGGTAAATCTTCAATTTGAGGAGGAGGCTCTCCGCGCTATCGCCAGGCGGGCCCGGAAGAAGGATGTGGGCGCCAGGGCGCTCCGCGCCATCATTGAGGAATTTATGCTGGATATCATGTATGAGATTCCCAAGGACGATAACATCGGGCAGGTGACCATCACAAAGGATTACATAGAGAAGACCGGAGGGCCGATTATCACTTTGCGGGGCGCCGGGGAGCTACCGGGACCGGTGGCGTAATGTCAAGAGTGGATGAATTGAGAGAACGCCGTAGGATAAGCCATTACCTGTCCTGCGGCGTTTTTTGCCTGTTTTATGTCATGCTTTGACATCCCTGGGTTTGGGCTTGTACTGTTCCTCTCCGGATTCGATGTAAAGGACAAAGTCGTTGATCTCTTTTTCTGTCCATCCGGCAGAGCGTAAACCTAAAAGCAGCCTTGCAACTTCAGTCATATTCATGTTATCACGATCCTTTCTGAGAGATAAAATGGAGGAATCTGCTCTTACTTCTATTATAACGTGTGCAGGAAATTACATCAATAAAAAATTATAATACCCGGATCAGGTTAAGATCTCCATCCACCAGCAGCACATCCCCTTCCCGGCCGGGAGCCAGGACGCCCACGGAACGATCCCCAATGCTTCTGGCCGGATTGCAGGTGGCGGCTTTTACCGCATCCTCCAGAGGAATCCCAAAGGCCACAGCATTCTTCATACAGTCAAACAGGTTGGTGACGGAGCCCGCCAATGTGCCGTCCGCCAGGGTAGCCCGGCTGCCGGCCTTGCGTACCTCCTGTCCGCCCAGCTCGTAGGTTCCGTCCTCCATTCCGGCCGCCCGCATGGCGTCGCTGATGAGGACCACCCGGTCCGGACCGAACATGGCAAAGATCATACGGATGACGGCAGGATGCACATGGATGCCGTCGCAGATCACCTCCACCATCACATAGGGGCTGTCGGCGGCCGCGCCGATGATGCCGGGATCCCGGTGATGGAGGGGAGCCATGGCATTAAACAGGTGGGTGGCATGGCAGGCGCCGGCGGAAAAGGCCTTATGTGCCGTCTCGTAATCTGCCGGGGAATGGCCCAGGGAAATGGCGCAGGTATCGTGGAAGGCTTCAATAAACTCCAGGGAGCCCGGCTGCTCCGGGGCGATGGTGACAAGGCGGATCCTGCCGTCACAGGCCTCGTTCAGGGCGTGGAACAAAGGGATATCCGGCCCACAGATCCAATCCCCCTTCTGGGCGCCCTTTTTTTCCGGGGCAATGAAGGGCCCCTCCATGTGGATGCCCAGAATTCTGGCATCGTCCGATCCTGTGGCCGCAGACAGGATGCTTTGGAAAATCCCCTTTAAATCCTCAGCCGGCAGTGTCATGGAGGTGGGGCAGAAGGAAGTAACGCCGCAGGACTTTAAGTAGGCGGCAATCCGGGCAAGTCCCTCCGGATTCCCGTCGCAGAAGTCGTATCCCACGGCCCCATGGATATGCACATCCACCAGGCCGGGAAGGACATAGAGCCCCTCCGCATCAATGACGTCATTATCTGCCCCTGCTGTGGAAGCGTCCCGGACAGGGCCTTCCCCGCCCGGACAGATAACCGCCTCAATCGTATGATCTGCACCAAACACCAGATCCCCTTTTTCAAAGGCTCCGGATTCCGAAAATATCAATCCATTTCGAATAACCATGCTATGCCTCCTGATCCGGCAGTAAGCCCTTCTCCCGGATCAGGGAAAAGGCCGCTTCGTCGGCTACGATATATACATTATTATGAAGCTGCAGGATCGAGGCGGGCACGGATGGGGAAATGGGGCCGTAAAGGGCCTTGTAAAGAGCCTCTGCCTTGGCCTTCCCCGATGCCGCCAGAAGAATGCTTTTCGCCTGCATGATGTTCTTGATGCCGGTGGAATAAGCGTATTTGGGCACCTCGTCGATGGAAGCAAAAAAGCGGGCGTTGGCCTCAATGGTATTCTCCGTCAGCTTCACACAGTGGGTCTCCGTCTCAAAGGCCTCGCCGGGCTCGTTGAAACCGATATGACCATTGTTGCCGATTCCTAAAAGCTGCAGGTCGATGCCGCCTAAGCTCTTAATAATGTTGTTGTAACGGCTGCATTCCTTGGGGATGTCCTCCTCCAGACCGTTGGGAATATAGAGGTTCTCCGGCTTGATGTTCACCTGGGAGAACAGATTGGTACGCATAAAATACGCATAACTCTGCTCGTTGTCGGCGGAAAGGCCCTTGTACTCGTCCAGGTTCACGGACCGGATCTCGGAAAAATCAAGATCACCCTTGTTGTACCAGTCGATCAACTGCCGGTAGATGCCAAGAGGCGTGGAGCCGGTGGCCAGTCCCAGAACCGCGTCCGGCTTCATAATGATCTGTGCGGAAATAATGTTGGCCGCCTTGCGGCTCATCTCCTGGTAATCCTTTGCCTGATAAATTCTCATGTAAAAATACCTCCTGAATTCGTATCTGTACACCTTGTACAAAAAGATGCCATAGCCCCATTATATAGCAGTTGGATGAAAAAGTAAACGTGCAGGACAGGAATAAAATTCCTTAATTGCCATTTTTCTGCCGGCAGGCCTTGCGGTAAGCGGAGGCGGACATGCCGCAGCTTTTCTGGAAGCATTGGGCAAAATAACTCTGGGAGGAAAAGCCGGAGCTGTGCGCCACCTCGGTGATGCTGTAATCGGTGTTGGCCAGAAGCTCCTTGCTGGCCTGGATCCGGGTCTGGCACAGATAGCGGATCGGAGAACAGCCACAGTGCTGGGTAAAGGCATGGACCATATAATATTTATTCAGATGGGACAGCTCCGCCAGCGTATCCAGGGTAATATTCTGCACATAGTTGGCTTCAATATACCGTTTGATCTTCACGCATTCCTTGGTAATCTGGACGGAGGACGCCACCTCGAAGGCAAAATTAGTCCGGCGGATCAGTTTGATAATCAGTACCTCCAGCAGATTCTGGCAGACTACATCATAGTCCTTGCTCTGCTCCTCCATTTCCCGGAGCATGGAGCTCATATAAAATAGAAGATCCTTCTGCTCCTTCTGGCAGCTAAAAATGATATGCTCTTTCTTTCCTTCAAAAGAGAAACGCAGTCCTTCCACACCAATGATGACATATTCCAGGGGCATATCGCTGGAGGATTTCTCCGTGTGGGGCACGTTTCCGTTCACGATTACAAAATCGTCCTTTTGGATCGGATATTCTTCTTCATTGATCAAAAAGCAGCCCCGGCCGTCCTTCACGTAGAAAAGCTCGGCAAAGGGATGGATGTGGGGCAGGCTGGTCCAGTCGTTTTCGTATTTGGAGTAAGTGATGTAGAGCAGCCGGCTCTGGATCGGCTCCTGTACGCCGTAGGTCATAGGATAAATGGATGTCCCCATAAAACACCTCCTGGTGAATTTTATTACAGTTTTTACGGAAGAAAAAGGAAATATACAAAGTCAATTCTTAACTTAATAAAAAATATGTTTAAATTGTATGAAAAAAATATAAATTATAAAAAAAGGTAAACAAAACCACGAAAACAAAAAGTATCAAAAAATAGGGATTCGTGCAACTAAATAATAACATAAACAAGTAGAGAAAGCAAGATATATAAAATCTTAAGCAACATCAAGGCTGTATTGTATATTTTTATGTGCTATACTTGTAATCACTGAAACACAGTAACAGCAAATTTAAAAGGGAGGTATTTGCTATGAAATTGAAAAAAGTGTTATGTATGATGCTGGCTTCTGTAATGGTGATCGGAGCAGCGGCCTGCGGAAGCGGTGACGGGGGTAAGGATGACACTCCGGCAGACAATCCGCCTACAGAGCAGGACGACAACCAGGAGGATACCCAGGAGCCTGCCGACAGCGGTGAAGAAGATCCCGGCGATGATGCCCAGGGCGGCGCAGCAGGCGGAACCTTGAAGGTGGCGGCAGTTGAGACTGCTTATGGCCAGGACATGTGGAAGGAAGTATGTGCGGCCTTCGAAGCCAGCCATGAGGGTGTAACCGTTGAGCTGACCATCGACAAGAAGCTGGAGGATATCATTACCACAGAGATGAAGTCCGGCGTATTTCCGGATGTGATCATGCGTGCGGTTGGCGCAGAGTCCGGATTGACCGAGACCTTTATTAAGGACAACAACCTGGTGGATCTGACCGACGTCCTGTCCATGACGGTTCCCGGCGAGAGCGGTACCGTTGGCGATAAGATCTTACCTGGCTTTGTGGAGAACTCCATTGCCAATCCTTACGGCGACGGCAAGACCTATCTGATGCCGATGTTCTACGGCCCCTGCGGACTGTTCTACAACCAGGGCCTGTTCACCGAGAAGGGCTGGACCGTTCCGGAGACCTGGGATGAGATGTGGGAGTTAGGCGACAAGGCCAAGGCAGAAGGTATCGCATTATTTACGTATCCCACAGCCGGATACTTTGACGCTTTCTTCTATGCGCTGCTTCATGAGAGCATGGGCAACGACAAGTTCCAGGAAGCCTTGAAGTACGGCGAGGGCATCTGGGATACCCCGGAAGCGACGGCTGTATTTGACATCATTGAGAAGCTTGCTTCTTATACCGAGTCCACAACACCGGCCAACGCCAATGACAACGACTTTCAGAAGAACCAGCAGTTGGTTCTTGACAACAAGGCATTGTTTATGCCCAACGGCAACTGGGTGATCGGCGAGATGGCAGAAGCGCCCAGGGCAGAAGGCTTTGAGTGGGGCTTTACCGCACTTCCGGCAGTGACTGCAGGCGGCGAGCGTGCTTCCTACTCCTTCTTTGAGCAGGTGTGGATGCCGGCAGGCGCAGAGAACCAGGATCTTGGAAAAGAGTTCATCGCGTTCCTGTACTCCGATGCGGCGGCAGAGATTTTTGCCAAGAGCGGCGCAATCCAGCCGATCCAGGGTATGACCGACAAGCTGGACGGGGACAACAAGCTGTACTACTCCATCTATGATACAGGCGCAGTGGCAGTTATGGATGCATTTGCGACCACAGACCCGGTAGAGGGAATTACGGCGCGTTCCACCTTCTTTGATCCCATCAACTCTCTGGTGACCGGAGATAAGACCAAGGACGACTGGGTAAGCCAGATCAAGTCCGACAGCGATCAATTGAGGGCTGCTTTGAAATAGTGAAGGGTGTGGTGGCCGGTGAGAGATTCTCACCGGCCATTTTTATCACAGCTTTATGTCTTAAAGGGAGAAGAAGATATGAAGAAAAAAAGAAGAGGCGGGTTTATCGCTGCCTGCGTGACGCCTGCCATCGTATTGTTTGTTATTTTCATGATTATTCCCACCATTGACGTGTTCCGTATGTCGCTGTACAAATGGGGCGGCTACACGGCGGAGAAGACCTTTGTGGGAATTGAAAATTTCACGAAGCTGGCCAAAAACCCCAAGTTTTTCCAGGCATTCCAGAATACCATCCTGCTGATCGTGGTGGTGACGCTGGTGACTTTTTGTCTGGCGCTGATTTTCGCGGCGATCCTGTCCCGGGAAAAGATTAAGGGGCAGAACTTTTTCCGTATCGTATTTTACATTCCCAATATCCTGTCGGTGGTTGTCATCAGCGCAATTTTTTCCGCTATTTACGACCCGAACCAGGGCCTTATGAACAGCATCCTGAACCTGTTTAGGAACGGCAAGGAGCCGATTCTCTGGCTGGGAAGCACCCGGCTGGTGATCTACAGCGTGGCCATCGCCATGATCTGGCAGGCGCTGGGCTATTATATGGTGATGTACATGGCCAGTATGGCAAATGTGCCGCTGAGCCTTTACGAATCCGCGTCCTTAGAGGGGGCGGGGCGGATCAAGCAGTTTTTTTCCATCACGCTGCCGTTAGTCTGGACTAACATCCGTACGACCCTGACCTTTTTCATTATCAGTACCATCAACATGAGCTTCCTGATGGTGAAGGCCATGACCAACGGCGGGCCGGACGGCGCCTCCAACGTATTCCTAAGCTACATGTACCAGGAAGCTTATACCAATTCCTCCTATGGTTATGGTATGGCCATCGGTGTGGCGGTGTTTGTATTCTCCTTTGCGCTGGCAGGGATCCTGAATGCAGTGACAAAACGGGATGAGATTGAATTTTAGGAGGATGAGAGATGAAAAAACAAAATAAAGAATTTGGAAGAAGTCCTAAAATTGCAAAGTTCTTCATCTATCTGGTGCTGATCATTCTGGCGATTACTATTCTGGTTCCGGTGGCCTGGGTGTTTGTGGCCTCCATCAAGGAGAATGTGGAGTTTTACCGGAATCCCTGGACGATCCCGGAAGGGTTCCATTACCAGAACTTCATCGACGCCTGGCAGACAGCCAATATGGGCGGTTATATGCTGAAATCTGTGATTGTGACGGCGCTGGCTCTGTTTTTGCTGGTGGTCATCGCCCTTCCGGCTTCCTATGTGCTGGCCAGGTTCAAGTTTAAGAGCCGGGCGCTTTGGAACACTTTATTTATGGCCGGGCTGTTTATCAATGTGAATTATATTGTGGTGCCGATTTTCCTGATGCTGAACAATGGGGATATGTTTTTGCGCGAGCACCTGGGGCAGCCGTTTTTCCTGAATAACCTGTTTATTCTGGCTTTGGTCTATGCTTCCACGGCGCTGCCCTTTACCATTTATCTGCTTTCCGGTTACTTTAAGTCTCTGGCGAAGGATTACGAGGAAGCGGCTTATGTGGACGGTGCTGGGTATTTCTATACTATGGTGCGGATTATCATTCCCATGGCAAAGCCCAGTGTGGTGACGGTGATTTTGTTTAACTTCCTGGCATTCTGGAATGAGTATATCATTTCCATGACGCTGCTGACCAAGCCGGAATTAAAGACGCTTCCGGTGGGATTGATGAATCTGATGGCGGCGCAGAAGTCGGCGGTACAGTACGGACAGCTCTATGCGGGTCTGGTGATCGTCATGCTGCCTACGCTGATCCTGTATATGTGTGTACAGAAGAAGCTGACCCAGGGTATGACTCTTGGCGGATTGAAAGGTTAGGAGGGAGAGCATGAACGAATTTACAAAAAAGCTGATTGCAGGTATTGTGGTATTTGTAGTATTTGTGGCATGCGTGGTCCTGGTGGTAGTGGGGCAGCGCAATATCGGAGCGACAGGCCTTCTGACCCAGCTTGTGGGAGTTGCGGGGCTGGTGGGACTTTTGTGGCTCTATAACCGGCAGTATAAATAGCGGACAGGGGTTATCACAAGAAAATGAGATTGCGAGGAGAAGAGATGGACCAAAAATTTGAGAAGGGCGGACGGGTGACAATTCCTACGGATGTGGATGTGGTGGAGGAGACGCTGCGTCTGGCCGGACGCTGGGGGGCAGACGCTGTCCGGGATTGCGACGGAACGGATTTTCCGGCGGAATTGACAGATTCCGGAATGAAGGTGTATGCCACCTATTATACCACCCGCAAGGATAACGAGTGGGCCAGGGCCAATCCCGAGGAGATCCAGCAGATGTATCTGATGACGCCAGTCTATACTGCGTCCGGGGAGGAGCTTCGGATTCTTCTGATGAAGGGGTTTTACCGGGATATGCTGAAACCCAATACCAGGGATGATATCAAACGGTGGTGGGAGGTGGTAGACCGCAGCACCGGAGAGGTAGTTCCAGTGGAACGCTGGCGCTACGAGGAAGAAGCCGGGGAAGTGGTGCTAGAGGCGGAACCATTTCACGACTATACTGTGAGCTTTTTAGCGTATATCATGTGGGATCCGGTGCATATGTACAATGCGCTGGTGAACCAGTGGGAGGGCGTGGAGCATCAGATTACCATTGATGTGCGCCAGCCCAAAACCCGTGCCTTTTCCATGGAACGGCTGAAACGGTTTATGGAGGAGCATCCTTATGTGAACGTGCTTCGTTTTACCACCTTTTTCCATCAGTTTACCCTGGTATTTGACGAGCTGGCCAGGGAAAAATATGTGGACTGGTATGGCTATTCCGCTTCGGTGAGCCCCTATATCCTGGAGCAGTTTGAGCGGGAAGCAGGGTATCCCTTCCGGCCGGAGTATATCATCGACCAGGGGTATTACAACAACCAGTACCGGATCCCTTCGAAGGAATTTGAGGATTTCCAGGCTTTCCAGCGGAGAGAGGTGGCAAAGCTGGTGCAGGAAATGGTGGATATTACCCATGAATATGGCAGGGAGGCCATGATGTTCCTGGGGGATCACTGGATCGGGACGGAGCCCTTTATGGAGGAGTTTCAGGGGATCGGCCTGGATGCCGTGGTGGGCAGCGTGGGGAACGGCGCTACGCTCCGGCTGATCAGCGATATCGAAGGGGTAAAATACCGGGAAGGACGGCTTCTGCCTTACTTTTTCCCGGATACCTTCCACGAAGGAGGCGACCCGGTACGGGAGGCCAAGGTCAACTGGGTGACGGCGCGGCGGGCGATTTTACGCAAGCCCATCGACCGCATCGGATATGGGGGATATCTGAAGCTGGCCCTGGATTTTCCAGAGTTTGTGGACTATGTGGAATCGGTCTGCCAGGAATTCCGTCTGCTGTATAAGAATGTGAAGGGCTGTGTTCCTTACTGCGCGGCCCGGGTGGCCGTACTGAACTGCTGGGGGAAGATGCGGGCCTGGGGCTGCCATATGGTGCACCATGCCATCTATTTTAAGCAGAATTATTCCTACGCCGGAGTGATCGAGGCTCTTTCCGGAGCGCCCTTTGACGTGAAGTTTATCAGTTTTGCGGATATCAAAGAAAATCCGGATATTTTGAAGGAGATCGACGTCTTAATCAACGTGGGGGACGCAGATACGGCGCATACCGGAGGCGCCTGGTGGTGCGATCCGGCGGTCTCTTCCGCCGTGAAACGGTTCGTTTATGAAGGAGGCGGGATCGTCGGGGTGGGAGAACCCAGCGGCCACCAGGCCAACGGACGGTTTTTCCAGTTGTCCAATGTGTTCGGCGTGGAGAAGGAAAACGGCTTTACCCTGGGGTACGACAAGTACAACTGGGAGTGCCACGACCACTTCATCATGGAGGACATGGATGGGGAGATCGATTTTGGAGAAGGAAAGAAAAATATCTACGCTCTGGAAGGGGCAGCCGTCCTTGTGGAGAAGGACAGGGAGGTACAACTGGCGGTGAATACCTTTGGAAAGGGGCGCGCGGTCTATATCAGCGGCCTTCCCTACAGCTTTGCCAACAGCCGTTTGCTGCAACGGGCCCTGCTCTGGGGAGCGGGGGAGGAAGAAAAACTGAAGCAGTGGTTTTCTTCTAATTATAATGTGGACGTCCATGCTTACCTGGAGAACGGGAAGTACTGTGTGGTGAACAATACTTATGAGCCCCAGAGTACGACGGTTTATAAAGGGGATGGCGAACACTTTTCCCTGGATCTGGGGGCCAATGAGATCCTGTGGTATGAAATTGGATGAGCGGAAACGGAAAAAGATAAGAGAAAGCGGATAAAAGAAAGGATCCGGCGGGCAGTCTGCAATCACTGTCCGCCGGATCTTTTTTTGGTTAGGATGTCAAAAGGGGCTTTTTCACCCTAACCTTTTTTAGAAAAATTGCCGGATGATATTGGCCTGGCATTCCTCCAAAGCCTCGGTGACGGAAAGCTCCTCCCGCCGCATTTTCTGGAAGGCCATATGAATGGTTGATTCAAAATCAGCAGGAACAATCAGACGGTTCTTCCCCTTCACCGGATAGGTCCGGTTGCGGCAGTAGGAAAGCCCCTGGGAGGTCAGGTTCAGCCAGGGGTACAGCCGCAGCAGTTCACGGCTGGCATGGGGATAGATCATGGTGGACTGTCCGCACAGGATGGTCTGGTAATAGCTGTTCTGCCGCTGGCAGAGCCAGGTAAACAACTGGCGGACAGCGTCCGGCTTCTGGTTTTTTCTGGGGACGCACAGATGCCAGCCTACATTGACCGGAATCCCGCCCGGAAGCATATGATAGCCGATCTTCGACAGAAATTCCGGATGGAGGCTGTTCTGGATTCTGGAGGCATATTCCGTAAAGGAAATGGCCATGGCAATGCTGCCGTTGCCGATCTGCTCAAAGGTGGTCTGCAGGTTGGCGTGGGGAGAAGCGCATCCATCCTCCGGCACATTGTCATGCGGGGCACTGTACCGGGTGGTCTCCAGCATGCTTTTTAAGGCCCGCACATTCTGGGGCGTGTTGAGCTTAAGCTGTCCCCGGCTGTCGGCTAATCCCCCCTCAAAGCCCCACATGCGGATTAAAAGCTCGGAAATAAAATCCTCCCGCAGGTTGGTGGGGATGGCAGCCCCGTATCTGGTAGGGGAAGCGGGATTGAATTCCCTGGTAAAAAAGCGGGCGATCTGGTTGTATTCCGTCCAGGTCTTGGGCGGCCGCAGGGAGATGTGATGGGCCTCCTTGTACTGCTTCTGCAGCATGGGATCCTCAAACAGGTCCTTGCGGTAAAACAGGAACTGGGTGCCGCCGATCACCGGAAACCCGTAGTAGTGCCCGTGAATTCTGGCGTTGTCCATGTTTTTGGGAAAAACGGCAGACCACAGTTCGGGGATGCTTTTTAAAAGATCTGTAATATCCGCAAAAATGTCCTTGTGGTAAAAATAGGACATCCAGGATACGTCTGCCAGGTAAAGGTCATAGAGGGGCTGCGCCTTCTGAGTATCCTCCTCAATTTGCAAAAACAGGTCATGCAGGGAGAAAAAGTCAAAAATCAGCAGGACACCATACTGAGAGGAAAATTTGCAGCTCACCGCCTGGATCGCCCGGATAGTGGGAAGGTCCACGCTGGCAATCCGGAGGGTGCGAAGGCAGGCCGAGGCGGCCGGCAACGGATCGGAAGGGGGAGCCGGCAGGGATAGAGGCATGTCCACGATGTTGTCCTTGTAAAGCTTGAATTTGCGGTCGTAAAGCTGAGGAGATATATTATCTTCCATCAGGATGCGGAAGCTGTCTTCTCCCAGAGTGTAGGCCGTGGCGGAGGTCTGGATCACGTCCGGCCGGTAGCTGGCCATGTTCCAGCGCTCCTCGGAGAGGGTGATCAGGCAGATATTCTCTCCGGGGACCATGTTGTGGATATCGCAGGCCTCCAATACGCCGTCCATGATTGCCAGGGAGGAGGTAATAATGGCCTGGGGCAGGTAGGTGGATAAGTAGAGCATGGTCTCCTTAAAGGCGCCCTCCTTGGACATATCCGTGGAGAGAATATTTTCTCCAAAAAGCGTCTTATGGTATTGGTCGTGGGCGTCGGAGTAACCGCTGACGCATTCGTTTTCTGAAAAAAAATCCAAAGGCCCAGTGACCAGGGCAATGTTGGTATAGCCTTTCTCGATCAGACGTTCTGTCAGATAAAAAATCGTATTGTAATTGTCGAAGCCCAGAAAGTTGGAGGAGATCTTCTGGGGCAGGCGCATGATAAATACATGCCCGATGCCGTACTGATCCAGAGTCCGTTTAAAGAAGCTGGAATTCTGGGTCTGGCAGGTCATTAAAATGATGCCGGCGTAATTTTTGCTGACAAACTTTTTGATGATCTCCTGTTCGTTGCGGGGGTTGTTGTAGCTGCAGGCGATATGTACGGAATAATGGGCCGGTTCAGCCTGTGCAATGATGCCCTTTAAGATCTCGGAGTTGGTGGTGTCGTCCAGGTTTGGCAGGATGACGCCGATCTCGTCGGAAACGCTGTTTTTCAGATTGCGGGCGGAATAATTGGGGATATAGTTCAGCTCCGAGATGGCCTCCCGGACCTTCAGCAGGGTCTCTGGTTTCACGCTTTTTTTGCCTGTAATACAGTAGGAAACGGTAGCTACAGATACGCCTGCCCGCTCTGCCACGTCCTTTAAGGTTACCATAAAAGTCCTCCTTTCACTGTGCCAAATGCGCATGCAAGAGATACCCACGGGTGCTTTCCCTTAGTTTGTCACAGGGCAGGGGAAAAGTCAATTCTTTCGCCTGCTGTCGCGGGGCTGAAATGTCAAGAAAAGTGAAACGATTAAATCTAAAAACAAATACTTGTTGAACTTAACGAAAAGCGCACCTATAATGAAAGTGTCTTAAGTCAAAATGACCAATGCGAGGGGGGCGCATCCCGCGGGGATCCCTTGTCTTGCCAAAAGCCTCGCGGGAAAAGAGAAAAGGAGAGTGTGTGATGAATAGCAGAGAACGTTTTTTTGCAACCATTAACCGGGAGCCGGTAGACCGTCCGGCCGCCTGGCTGGGGATGCCGGATATCAAGGCGCAGCCGGCATTGTTTGCGCATTACGGGGTGAAGAATATGCATGAGCTGAAGCTGGCCGTAGGCGATGACTTCTATGCCATTGAGGTTCCCTACAAGTCTCCAACGGCAAGCGCCATCTATGCGGCCTTTGACTGGTATATGGATGGGGACGTGGATGCGGAGGACCGCACACTGACTGCCGACGGATGCTTCAAGGACGCGGAAGATGTGGAGGATCTTGCCTTTTTCGACTGGCCGGATCCGGAGAAATACATTGACGTGGAGGAGTGCCGCCGCCGGATCGCAGCCGCCCCCAGGGATAAGGTGCGTCTGGCCATGTGCTGGTCCGCCCATTTCCAGGATACCTGCGCCTCTTTTGGCATGGAGACGGCGTTGATGAATATGCTGGCGAATCCGGAGATTTATGAGGCAGTGGACGAGAAGATCGTGAATTTCTATCTGAAGGCCAATGAGATTTTTTATGAAGCCACCAAGGGGGAACTGGACGCCGTCTTGATCGGAAACGATATGGGAAGCCAGCGGGGTCTGATGCTGTCGCCCCAGTGTGTGCGGGATTTCGTAATCCCCGGTTGTAAAAAATTAGTGGAGCAGGCCCATTCTTACGGGCTTAAGGTGATTTATCACTCCTGCGGGTCCATTGTGGACGTGATCCCGGACCTTATCGATGCAGGGGTGGATGTGGTGCATCCCATCCAGGCGCTGGCAGCAGGCATGGATCCGGAGAATCTGAAGGAGAAGTTTGGCGGTAAAGTATCCTTCTGCGGCGGCGTGGACACCCAGGATCTTCTGGTGAACGGAACGCCTCAGATGGTCAGGGCCAAGGTGAAGGAACTCCGGAGGATCTTCCCCACGGGACTGGTGATTTCTCCCAGCCACGAGGCAGTGATGGAGGACGTTCCACCTGCCAATATCCATGCATTATTCGAGGAAGCGCAGGAGGTGTATTAGATGGCGGTAAAGCGAATCGGTGAGATGATTAAGGTGAAGGATCTGGAAAGCTACGCCAGGTGGCATGCCAATCCCATGCCAGGGGTCAATGAGATGATTAAGGCATGTCATCTTAAGAATTACACGATCTACAGCAGGGGAGAATATCTGTTCGCCTCTTACGAGTACGACGGAGACGACTTTGAGGCGGATATGGCCAGGATGGCGGCGGATCCCAATACCCAGGCCTGGTGGGATGTGGTAAAGCCCCTGATGCAGCCTCTGGAAGACCGGAAAGATGGCGAATTCTGGTCCGGAATGACGGAAATTTATCACCTGGATTAAATGTGTGCAATTTAACAAGGTAAATTGTTGAAACGATATTATTTCTCGTCAGAAAATTAGTGAAACGTTTAAATTAACAATTAAATAGTTGTTGAAAGTGATGAATTTGTGCGCTATTATAAGTATATGGATCGGGAAATTTCACATATTCCGATTTCGAAAAATAATTTTTTACAGGAGGTAGAACATGAAAAAGAAAGTATTAGCAGGTTTGTTGGCAGCAGCGATGACGGCGGCTATGTTGATGGGTTGCGGGGGAGGCGACGACAGCAAGACCTCCGGTTCCGGTAATACGGAGCAGACACCCTCAAATGATGAGCAGGATGCGGCCGGCGGGGACGATCAGGCCCAGGAGCCTTCCGGCGATACGCCGACCATCGCCTTTGTACCCAAGGTTATGGGCCAGGCATGGTGGGATTACGTAGAGAAGAATGTAAAAGAGTGGTCAGAAGAAAACGGGATCGACGTAATCTACAAGGGACCCACCAGTGTGGATGCGGCGGATCAGGTTAAGATTATGACGGATCTGGTGAACCAGGGTGTCGATATCCTCTGCTTCTCGCCCAATGACCCGGCGTCCTGCGAAGCGATCTGTAAGGAAGCCCGGGACAAGGGGATTATCGTGATCGCAACGGAGGCTTCCGGCATGGAGAACGTTGACTATGACGTAGAGGCTTTTGACGAGACAGGTCTTGGCGGCTTTTTGATGGATCAGCTTGCGGCACAGATGGGCGAGGAAGGCCAGTACATTACCATGGTTGGTTCCATGACCATGGAATCCCAGAACAACTGGGCCGACGCTGCCGTTGCACGCCAGGAGGAAGCATATCCCAATATGGAGCTTGTTCCGGATAAGCGTGTGGCAGATGATTCCGATGCGGAGAAGGCTTACAACCTGACCAAGGAAATGATCCAGAAATATCCGGATTTAAAGGGAATCCTGGGAACCGGTTCCTTTGATGCTCCCGGCGCAGCCCGTGCCATCCAGGAGCTTGGCTTAACCGGCAAGGTATTCGCTATTTCCGTGGCGATGCCTCTTGAGGTAAAGGATTATCTGCAGGATGGAACCTTAGGCTCCGTTGCACTGTGGGATCCCGGTCTTTCCGCTAAGGCTATGCTGAACCTGGGCGTTAAGATGCATAACGGCGAAGAAATCGCTTCCGGAGCCGACCTGGGTGTAGAAGGCTACAATGCGGTAGAGATCCAGGGTACCGTAGTTGTGGGACAGGGACAGATCGCCGTAACAATGGAAAATGTAGATAATTTTGGATTCTAAACAGGAACTGATTATGGGGCAGAGAAGCGATGCTTCTCTGCCTTATATAAATAGGGAAGGAAAGGTAAAGGAGGCGGAAACGAAATGTCTGAATACTTACTGGAAATGACCGGCATATGCAAATCCTTTGCAGGTGTTCACGCATTGAAAAACGTGAACTTCAAAGTCAGGCCCGGGAAGGTTATGTGCCTGGCCGGAGAAAATGGCTGTGGAAAGTCTACGCTGGTTAAGATCATCTCCGGAGTTTACACGAAGGATGAAGGGGAAGTTCTATTTGAGGGGAAACCAATTACGAAGATTACGCCAGCGGAGGCGACCAAACTGGGGATTCAGGTAATCTACCAGGATTTGTCCATTTTCCCCAATCTGACCGTTATGGAGAATCTGGCGATTAACTCTGAGATCACTGCCGGGAAAAAGCTTGTGAACCGCAAGAGCTGGGAGGCCACTGCGAAGGAAGCTTTATCAAAGATCGGCTACGATATAGATTTGAATGCGAAAATGGGAGAACTGAGCGTTGCAGATAAGCAGTTGGTTGCCATCTGCCGGGCGCTTCTGTTTGACGCGAAGCTGATTATTATGGATGAGCCCACCACGGCTCTGACCAAGAAGGAGGTGGACGCGCTCTTTAAGACGGCCCGCCAGCTTCGGGACAGCGGCATCGCCATCATGTTTATCAGCCATAAGACGGAGGAGATCTTTGAGATTTCCGATGATGTCTGTATTATGCGCAACGGAGAGAATGTGTATGCAGGGCCCACCAAGGATCTGACACCCAAGGAGTTTACCTACCATATGACGGGGCGCGAGCTGACCGACGATCATTTTGTGACCAGGAATGTCAGCAAGGAGCCGGTTCTTAAGGTGGATCATCTGACTTTGAAAAACAAATTTACGGATGTGTCCTTTGAACTTCGCGAGGGGGAGATCTTAGGGATTACCGGACTTCTTGGCTCCGGCCGGACAGAGCTGGCTCTAAGTCTTTTCGGGCTGGAGCATCCCAAGGAGGGATCCATATACCTGAACGGGGAGGCGGTGAAGATTTCAAGCCCCATCAAAGCCCAGAAGCTGAAGATCGGCTATGTGCCGGAGGACCGTCTGACGGAAGGACTGTGCCTGCAGCAGCCCATCTCCGACAATATTACCTTATCCTCTTTGAAACGGCTTTCCAATGCCATCGGCTTGATTAAGAATAAAGATATTCTGGATGATGCCGACATCTGGAAGGAGAAATTTTCCATTAAGACCGATGATGTGCGCAAATTTGCGTCGACTCTGTCCGGCGGGAACCAGCAGAAGATCGTTTTGTCCAAGTGGCTTTCCAACGACCTGGATGTGCTGATCTTAAACGGTCCTACTGTGGGCGTCGACGTGGGGGCCAAGCAGGACATCCATGCCCTGGTTCATGACCTGGCCAATGAGGGCCTTGCCGTGATTATCATTTCCGACGATTTGTCGGAGGTGGTGGTGAACTGCAGCCGCGTCATCGTCATGAAGGAAGGCCGGATTGTAGGCGAGATGTCCGGCGATGATATTACCGAAAACAAGATTCTGGAAATTATCCGTTAGGAGGGAAGGACAGATGAACAAAGCAAAAATAAAACGCATAACCGGAAGAACCGAGTTCTGGATCTTCCTGGTGTTAATTATTATGTGTATCGCAATCCAGGCTGTTTCCGGCGGGCAGCTTTTTGAATCCAACACGGTGGTTACCATCCTGCGTGCCATGGTTGTGGACGGCATGTTTGCCATGATCTGCCTGGTGGTTATGGTTTCCGGTGGATTTGATCTTTCTTTCCCGGCGGTTGCGGCGCTGGCGTATTCCTTATCTACTACGATCTGCGTCAGCATGGGCTGGTGCAATACCAATCCGATTGCCGGATTCCTCATTGCCATTGTGGTCGGCGCTGTGCTGGGGATGTTCAACGGATGGATCATTTCCAACTTCAAGCTGAATACGATGATTATCACGCTGGGGACCCAGACCTTTTTCGTGGGTATTACCATGGGGCTTCTGGAACTGAAGGAGATTACTTCCACCCTTCCAGTGGGCTTCCGGACCTTTGGCGAGTCCTATCTGTTCGAGGTTCAGAATTCCCAGGGTCTGCGCTCTACCATGACCACCATGTTCATCCCCTTCGTGCTGTTGTGTATCGTCACTTCTTTTGTCCTGAATAAGACCATGTTCGGCCGGGCGCTGTACGCCATCGGCGGAAATGAGGTTTCCGCGGAGCGGGCGGGCTATAACGTCAAGAGGGTAAAGTTTATCCTGTATACAGTGGTGGGGGCTTCCGCCGGTTTTATCGGCATGATCCGTGTATGCATGGCCCGTCAGTCCATCCCCAAGGCGATGGTGGGAAAGGAAATGACCATTATTCCCGCGGTGATCCTGGGGGGAGCCAGTATTTTTGGCGGGGAGGGTTCCGTGTTTGGTACCATCTGCGCCGTGGCGATCATCACTGTGGTGTCCAATAGTATGCTGCTCTTGGGGATCGATACCTATTGGCAGAACTTTTTCAACGGCCTTGTGATCCTGGTGGGCGTTACGGTATCCGCCATTCAGGCCATGCGCCGCAGAAAATAGGGGAGGAGGGATACGATGTTAGCAAAAGTAAAGAATTTTGCCAGTAAGAATAATTATACCACCATGCTGCTGTCCCTGCTGGCGGTCCTGCTGCTGTTCTTCAGCATAACCAAGGCCGGTACCTTCTGGACCGTGGGTACCTGGAAGGGCATTGTGATGCAGTTTCCGGAATATGGGCTTATGACCATCGGGGTCATGTTCTGCTTTATCAGCGGCAATATTGATATGTCCTTTGTGGCGTTGGGGGATTTTGCCACCATTATGGCGGTGCGCTATATGGCGGCCCACACCACGGAAGGGATGAGTAACGGCCAGATGGTGGGCGTGATTCTGGTCAGCCTTTTGATTGTGATCCTGATTGGCGCCCTGGGCGGCGTAATCAACGGCGTCCTGATCGCTTATCTGAATATTCCGCCGGTTATGGCCACCATTGCCATGCAGCTTGTGTGGCTGGGCTTATCCACGGCCCTTACCCAGGGATATGCTGTTACCGGCGTGACGCCGTTGTTTACGGAGATCGGGCACACAATGCTGTTTGGTTTTCTGCCGGTGCCGCTGTTGGTTTTCATCGTTGTATTCCTGATCGCGGCCTTTTTGCTGAAATATACCACTTACGGCAAGAAGCTTTATATGATCGGAACCAATGTAAAGGCGGCCCGGTTCTCGGCCATCAATACCAGGGGTATGATTATCGGAACGTTTGTTCTGGCTGATATTATCTGCTGCTTTGGCTGTATGCTGATGGTTTCCACCATGAATTCGGCCAAGGCGGACTATGGGACCTCTTATGTGATGAATGTTATCCTGATCCTGGTGCTGGCGGGCGTGCTGCCGGACGGCGGGATGGGGAAGATCTTCAATGTCCTGCTGGCGATCATTTCCATTCAGATCATTTCATCGGGCGTAAATATGTTCTCCAGCCTGAATCCGTATCATGCCAGCATGATCTGGGGCGGCCTGCTGATTATCGTTCTGATCCTGAGTACCAGGTTTAACGGAAGCGGCTTCAAGCTGCGGAAGCGGAAAAAGAAGGTCTGAAACCTTGACTTTTGAAAAGCAGGTATGCTATTAATAGTATATGGAGTATCAAGAAAATACGGTAAGAAAGGCGCGGCCGATGTACTGCCGCGGAAGAAAATGTATGCCTGCTACGATACGCGATATTAAAAACAGGACCGGGCTGTCTCTGGCCACCATCTCGAAATATTTAAATGGCGGGAATGTGCTTCCCAGGAACCGGGTATTGATTGAGGAAGCCATCGAGGCGCTGCATTATGAGGTGAATGAGATTGCCCGGGGGCTGGTGACCAACCAGACCAGGCTGGTGGGGGTTATGGTCTATGACATCGAGAGTTCTTTTTCGGGGACCATGCTCCATTACATCGGCCGTGAGCTGCGCAACCGGGGATACGGGATTCTGATCTGTGATTCCTGCAACAGCGAGGAGGTGGAGCGGCAGAATCTGCGGTTTCTGCTGGGCAAGAAGGTGGACGGGATCCTGATTCTGCCGGTGAGCTTAAGCGGCGCCTTTGTGCAGCCGGCCCGGGATGCGGGCTTTCCGGTGGTGCTGATCGACCGGGCCTTTCAGGATGTGGAATATGATTTTGTGGGCATTGACAACCGCATGGCGGCTTACCGGGCGGTGAATCTTCTGATTGAGAACGGCCATGAACGGATTGCCGTGATGGTTTCGGATGTGGAATATTCCGGAATGGAACGGCTGGAGTGGTGTCTTTTGGCGATGCGGCAGGCCGGGCTTGAGATGCCTGCCTGCTATCTGCAGCTGGGGCGTCACTCTTTTGAGATGGGTTATGAGAACATGAAGCAGCTTCTGGCCATGGAACAGCCGCCCACCGGGGTGTTTCTGGGAAATTATGAGACGACCCTGGGGGGGATCATGGCGGTAAATGAGCTGGGCCTGTCCTGGCCGGAGGATATTTCCATTGTGGGCTTTGACGACCTGATTGTGTCCAAGGTGGTGCGGCCGAAGATTTTTACGGTGGTACAGCCCATGGAGGCCGTCTGCTCCAAGGCGGTGGAGATCCTGATGAAGCGCATTGAGGAGAAGGATACGGCACCGCCCATGAAGGTCAGCTTCAGTGCCGGGATCAAAGAGGGGGAATCGGTCAGGCGTTCCGGATAGCGGAAAGCAGGCAGAAAATCCTGCAAAGCAGGATTTTATTTTAGAAAAAAGACGAACCGTTTCGCTCTAAAATAAAAAGAGGACTTGACGAATCGGGCTATTAATTGTATAATTGCACTGAACAGAGGAATAAATCTGAAATAAATTGTTGGAATTGACTGATAAATTAAGAAAATTGGGAGCGAAACGGTTTGCGCAAGGAGGAGATGAGAAGGTGGGAAAAGCCAAGCAGGTGCTGGCGTTTGATTTTGGCGGCGGGAGCGGCAGGGCGATCCTGGGCCGGCTGGAGGACGGAAGGATCCGGATGGAGGAGGTCCATCGTTTTTCCAATGATCCGGTGATTCTTGGGGGGACCATGTACTGGGATACGCTGCGGCATTTTTATGAGATTAAGCAGGGGATTGTGAAGGCCGGGCAGAAGGGCGGATGCGTCAGCATCGGCATCGATACCTGGGGCGTGGATTTCGGCCTGCTGGACGCGCATGGGGAGCTTCTGGAGAGCGCGGTGCATTACCGGGATGAGCGGACTCTGGGGATGCAGGAGGCGGTTTTTGAGAAGATCCCGCGGGAGCGGATCTACGAGCTGACAGGGAACCAGTTTGAGAATTTTAATACGATTTTCCAATTGTATGCACTGGTTAAGAAGCGGCCCTGGCTGTTGGAGCGGGCGGATACGCTGCTTCTGATGCCGGATCTTTTTAACTATTTCCTTACGGGGGAGAAGCGGGCGGAGTATACCATGGCGGCCACCACACAGCTTTTAGATGCCAGGAAGGCAGAGTGGGCTGGCGAGATTCTGGAGGCGCTTAAGATTCCGGCCCGGATCCTGCCGGAGATTATACCGAGCGGTACGGTGCTGGGAGAGTTGAAGCCGGAGCTTTGCCGGGAGCTTTGTGTGGAGCCGGCGAAGGTCATTGCCATTGCGGGCCATGATACCCAGAGCGCGGTGGTTTCTGTGCCTACCCGGGAGAAGGATTTTATTTTTATCAGCTGCGGCACCTGGAGCCTGTTTGGAACGGAGCTTGAGGCCCCGTTGATCGGGGAGAAGTCCTTCGCCCTGGATATCAGCAACGAGGGCGGCTATGGCGGGACCAGGACGCTCCTTAAGAATATCATCGGCCTGTGGCTGGCCCAGGAGAGCCGGCGGCAGTGGCAGCGGGAGGGGATGGAATATTCTTTTGGCCAGTTGGAGGAGATGGCGCTTACGGCCAGGCCCTTCCGGAGCTTTATCGATCCGGATGATCCCAGGTTCGTGGCGGCCGGCGATATTCCGGGGCGGATCCGCCAGTTCTGCCGGGAGACCGGACAGACCGTGCCGGAGACGGTGGCGGAGATTATGTGCTGCATCAACCAGAGCCTGGCCTTGAAGTATCGCTATGCGCTGGAGCAGATCGAGTCCTGCACCGGGAAGCAGTATCCGGTGATCCACATGATCGGCGGCGGCATCCAGAGCAAGCTGCTGTGCCAGATGGCGGCAGGAGCCAGCGGGCGTAAAGTACTAGCCGGGCCGGTGGAGGCTACGGCCCTTGGGAATATCGCGGTCCAGTTGATGGCCCTGGGGGAGATCGAATCGGTGGCCCAGGCCAGACAGATTATTGCAAAATCAGAGGCTGTGTGCGAGTATCTGCCCCAGGATTGTGGACAGTGGAACGCGGCGTATGATAAATTTTTGACAATTTTAAAATAATTTTCCAAAAGGAGGAAGGTAATTATGGCAGAATCAAGATTAATCGGCGGTTATCCGGCAATTGGGATCCGGCCCACCATTGACGGGAGAAGAGGGCCCTTGAAGGTCCGGGAAGGGCTGGAGGAACAGACCCTTGGGATGGCGAAGGCCGCCGCAAAGCTGTTTGAGGAAAATATCCGTTATTCCAACGGCGAACCGGTGAAGGTGGTCATCGCGGATACCACCATCGGGCGTGTGGCGGAGGCCGCGGCCTGTGAGGAGAAGTTCCGCAGGGAGGGTGTTGCCATTACCCTCACGGTGACCCCCTGCTGGTGCTACGGTTCGGAGACCATGGATATGGATCCCACAACCATCAAGGGCGTGTGGGGCTTGAACGCGACGGAGCGTCCGGGGGCCGTTTATCTGGCGTCTGTGCTTGCGACCCATGCGCAGAAGGGCCTGCCGGCGTTCGGAATCTATGGCCATGACGTGGTGGATGCGGACGATTCTTCCATCGGCGCGGATATTCAGGAAAAATTGCTACGGTTTGGCCGGGCGGCTGTTGCGGCGGCTTCCATGAGAGGCAAGTCCTATCTGCAGATCGGTTCCATCTGTATGGGAATCGGCGGTTCCATTATTGATTCTGATTTTATGGAATCCTACCTGGGGATGCGGGTGGAATCGGTGGACGAGGTGGAGATTATCCGCCGCATGACGGAAGGGATCTACGATGAGGCGGAATTTGAGAAGGCTCTGGCCTGGGCGAAGAAGACCTGCGCCATCGGTTTTGATAAGAATCCGGATTTCGTGAAAAAGAGCGACGAGGAAAAAGAACGACAGTTCGAATTTGTGGTAAAGATGGCTGTTATCATCAAGGATCTGATGAACGGCAATCCCAACCTTCCGGAAGGCCGGGAGGAGGAGATGGTGGGCCACAATGCCATCGCGGCAGGCTTCCAGGGACAGCGGCAGTGGACCGACTTCTATCCCAACGGCGATTTTGCGGAGGCCGTTTTGAATACCTCCTTCGACTGGAACGGGGCAAGAGAGCCCTACATTCTGGCTACTGAGAATGATGTGCTCAACGGCCTTGGCATGCTGTTCATGAAGCTTCTGACCAACCGGGCCCAGATGTTTGCCGATGTGCGTACCTACTGGAGCGGCGACGCCGTGAAGCGTGTCACCGGCTACGAGCTGGAGGGGAAGGCTTTGGAGGCCGACGGCTTTATCCATCTGATCAATTCCGGCGCCTGCTGTCTGGATGCCTGTGGCAAGGCCAAGGATGAGAATGGCAACGCTGTGATGAAGCCCTGGTATGAGGTGACGGAGGCAGACCAGAAGGCCATTATGGAGGCTACCACCTGGAATGCGGCGGATAACGGTTATTTCCGCGGCGGTGGCTTTTCTTCCCGGTTCCTGACGGATGCAGAGATGCCCTGTACCATGATCCGTCTGAACCTGGTGAAGGGGTTAGGACCGGTGCTGCAGATTGCGGAGGGCTGGACCGTAAAGCTTCCGGCGGATGTGTCGGATACCTTATGGAAGCGGACGGATTACACCTGGCCCTGCACCTGGTTTGCCCCCAGATGTGACGGGAAGGAAGGCTCCTATTTTAGGACCGCTTACGATGTGATGAACCACTGGGGTGCCAATCATGGAGCCATTTCTTACGGTCATATCGGCGCGGACCTGATCACCATGTGCTCCATGCTGCGCATTCCGGTATGCATGCACAATGTCCCGGCAGAGAAGATTTTCCGTCCGGCGGCCTGGAATGCATTCGGTATGGATCCGGAGGGGGCGGACTACAGAGCCTGCGCGACGTACGGTCCATTCTATAAGTAAAAAGGCTTGAGTGCGGGCGGCTTTGGGAATTCTTACCGGGGCCGCCTGCGGTAAGGAGGAAG
>CATJBQ010000176.1 GCA_949738465.1 uncultured Lachnospiraceae bacterium | reverse complement strand
GTCTGGTAACCTTTGGACCGCTGAATGGTTACAAGCCGGGTGCGCTCGTTCAGGGCTTTTTCAATGCCATCATAATCAAAGCTGCCGTCGGGCAGAAGATCCACCTGGCGATAGGTGATGCCGTACTCTGCCAGGGAGCCTTTGGATGGGCGGATGCCGATGATCTCCTCTAAGGTATCGTAGGGCTTTCCCACCGGGGACAGAAGCTCGTCCCCCGGGCGCAGGTTGGACAGAAGGGCCAGGGCCAGGGCGTGGGTCCCGCAGGTGATCTGGGGGCGTACCAGGGCGGCCTCTGCGCAAAAGCAGTCTGCATAGACCTCCTCCAACGTGTCCCGGCCCAGATCGTTGTAGCCGTAGCCGTTGGTGGCCATAAAGCATTCGGCGCTGACCCGGCATCTTTGCATGGCCCCGATCACCTTCAGCTGATTGTACTCTGCCGTCTCGTCGATTTCCTGAAAACGAGCTTTTAACCCTTCCTCAATGTCTGCCCCGTACTGGTAAACCTTCTCGTCGATGCCCAGCCTTTGATATCTCTCTTTCATGAATCCTTCCTTCTCTCCTATTCATCATATTGTAATTCAAGCTTGTTTTCTGTCATTTTTTGTTCCATAAAGGCAATGATTTTCTGATTGTCATATCCGAACTGTTGTTTGTCCACCCAGATCACGTCCCGCTCCCTGCGGAACCAGGTCAACTGGCGCTTGGCAAAATGGCGGCTGTCCCGCTTGATCCGGTAAATGGCCTCCTCCAGCGTAAGCTCCCCGGAAAGATAACAAAGAAGCTCCTTGTAGCCCAGACCCTGCATGGAAACCATGTCCCGGGTGCAGCCCATGGCCTTTAAAGCTTCCACCTCCGGAAGAAGCCCTGCGTCCATCATCGCATCCACCCGCGCATCGATACGTTCATAAATCCGCTGACGGTCGTCATTCAACACAAAATAGCAGAACCGGTAGGGGGACTCCTTTTGCCGCTGGCTTTCGTTGTGGTCCGAGATCCGCGTTTTTGTCAGGTGGAAGAACTCCAGGGCCCGGATCAGGCGCTTCTGGTTGTTGGGATGAATCTCCTCCGCCGCCTTGGGGTCCACTTCTTTTAATTTTTCGTGGAGATGGGCGCTGCCAAGCGCTACGGCCTCCTGCTCCAGTGCCTTCCGGTAAGCCGGATCGTCCGGCTCCTGGGTAAAATCGATGTCGTACAGAAGGGCCTGGATGTAAAATCCGGTGCCGCCAGTGATAATCGGGACACGCCCGGCTGCGTATATCGTATCCATGGCAGCCTTTGCCAGCTCCGTAAACCGCATCACATGGAATTCCTCCCAGGGATCCAGCACATCGATGAGATAATGGGGAATACCCCCCATTTCCGCTGTCCGAATCTTGGCGGAGCCGATATCCATATGGCGGTACACCTGCATGGAGTCCGCGGAGATTACGGAGCCTTTTACGGCCCGGGCCAGTAAAATCGAAAGCTCTGTTTTTCCCACTGCCGTGGGACCGGTTAATATAATTAATGGTTTTTCCATGGCTACACCCGCTTGAATTTTTTCTCCAGCTCGTATCGGGACATGGAGATGATGGTGGGCCGGCCGTGAGGACAATGATAAGGATTTTCCAGGGTCAGAAGCTCGTCGATGAGCGCCTCCAGCTCGTTTCTGGAAAGCTTCTGGTTGCCCTTCACTGCGGCCTTGCAGGACATGGAGGCGACCTTTTCCAGGATGATCCGGGGCGTCTCCGTTCCCTTCAGCTCCCCCAGCCCGTCTAAGATCTCGATCACCAGGGCCTGACCGTCTAAGTCAAACAGATTGGCCGGCAGGGAGGTGACGGCGTACTCCCGTCCCCCGAAAGGCTCGATCACAAAGCCAAGCTGGGTAAAAGAGGCTTGATATTTTTTTAACAATTCCTCCTCCTGCATGGACAGGGACAGGAGGATGGGCGGAAAAATCGCCTGGGAGGTGTACTCCCTTTTCTCCAGAGCGGCCATGGTGCGCTCGTAAAGCACCTTTTCATGGGCGGCATGCTGGTCGATGATGTAGAGCTGATCCTCCATCTGGACCAGCCAGTAGGTATCGAAGACCTGGCCGATGATCTGGTGGTACTTGACGTTTTCCGGCGCAAGAAGCTTTTTGGGCGCGTCTTTTGCGGGATCCGGCTGTCCAAGACCCGGCAGGGAGTACTGCTCTGCCGGCGGGGTCTTCGTGGAAGCCTCCCGTAAGGTAGCAGAGGCGGGCGCAGACGTGCGATCCAAAGGTATCTGGGGTTCTTTGGCTTTTCCATAAGGCGCCCGGGGCTCCGCTACCATCAGAACGGGATTCTCCGGACGGTCGGGATATTTCTTCTGGTCCGGATACTGCTTCCGGTAGGGGCTGTCCTTCTCCACCGCCTGCCGAAGCTGCGCTAACCGGTTCTTCTCGAAGGGCTCCGGCGCCTTTTTCGCTTCCTGCTTTTGACGCTCCTGCTCCTTCGCCGTCTCTTTTTTCCGGTCCGTAAGCCCTGCCGCATAAATCAGCTCGCTCTGGTTGATGCAGTCCCTAATGGCCCTGCTTAAGTCCTCGTAGATCTGTTCCTGGTTGGAAAACCGAAGCTCCATCTTGGTGGGATGGACATTGACGTCCAACTGCTCTCCCCTCATGGAAAGATGCAGCACCGTAAAGGGATATTTGTGCTGCATGACAAAGGACTGGTAGCCGGCCTCGATGCTTTTGGCCAGAAGGCCGCTTTTTACGTAACGCCCGTTGATGAAATAGGTTTCGTAATTGCGGTTTCCCCGGGAGATCAAAGGCTTCCCCAGAAAGCCCTCCACCGAGAAATTCTCAAATTCCGCCCGGATGGGAAGCAGGTTGGCCGCGATCTCCCGCCCGTAAATGTGGTAAATGATCTCCTTCAGATTGGAATTGCCGCTGGTGTGCAGCTTTACCTGGTTGTTGACGATGAATTTGAAGGAAACCTCCGGATGGGACAGGGCCATGCGCTCCATCAGATCCGAGATATACCCGGCCTCCGTGGGCGCGGTTTTTAAAAATTTCCGGCGGGCGGGGGTGTTGTAAAAAAGGTTCCGCACCAGGAAGGTGGTGCCCTCCGGCGCGCCGATTTCCTCCGGGGAGCCGCCCTTTCCCCCCTCGATGACGTAGCGGACGCCGCTGATTCCAGCGCTGGTCTTGGTAATCAGCTCCACCTGGGAGACGGCGGCGATGCTGGATAGGGCCTCCCCCCGGAACCCTAAGGAGGAGACGGCCAGAAGGTCCTCCACCGAGCGGATTTTGCTGGTGGAATGGCGCACAAAGGCCAGGGGCGCCTGCTCCTTTTCGATGCCGCAGCCGTTGTCGGTGATGCGGATAAAAGAGATCCCGCCCTCCTTGATCTCCACCGTCACCGCCGTGGCCCTGGCGTCGATGGCATTTTCCACCAGCTCCTTCACCACGGAGGATGGCCGCTCCACCACCTCGCCGGCGGCAATTTTGTCAATGGTCTGCTGGTCCAATACTGCAATCTGCGGCATGGGTCTGCTCCTTTCCTGTGAAAAAAATCGAATAGGGATCAAATTTCCCGCTACCAGCGGTTTTTGATCTTGCTCTGAATCTGAAACAGCTTGTTCATGGCCTCCATGGGCGTTACATTGGACAGATCCATGTCCCGGATCTCGGCGATAATCGCATCGTCCTTTACCGTGTCAAAGAGGGAGATCTGGCTGATATCCACCTCGTCCAGCTTCTCCTTCTTCTTTCTGGCCTCTCTGGCCGGACTGCCCGGCTGCTCCACGGTAAGGTGGCTCACCGTCCCGGAAATATCCTGCTGGCTCAGCTCCTCGGCGATCACCTTGGCCCGCTCGATCACCAGTTCGGGTACGCCGGCCAGCTTGGCCACCTGGATGCCGTAGCTGCGGTCGGCCCCGCCGGGAACGATTTTGCGCAGGAACACGATATCGTCCCCCTTTTCCTTGACGGCAATGCAGTAATTAGTTACGTTGGACAGCTTGCCCTCCAGCTCCGTCAGCTCATGGTAGTGGGTGGCAAAGAGGGTTTTTGCCCCCAGAAGTCTGGGATTGCTGATGTACTCCACCACCGCCCAGGCAATGGAGAGGCCGTCAAAGGTGCTGGTGCCCCGGCCGATCTCGTCTAATACCAGCAGGCTGTTTTTGGTGGCATTCCGGAGAATGTTAGCCACCTCTGTCATCTCCACC
>CATJBQ010000175.1 GCA_949738465.1 uncultured Lachnospiraceae bacterium | reverse complement strand
TGATACATTGACGCAGGATGATTGTTTCATATGCAAGGCGGAGGAATGAGGGCGTAGCGGTGGCTACGCCGATTGACGACAACGCCGCAGATGAAAAATAAGACAAGTCAAGGTGTCAGTTACTTAATATTCGCTATACTAGTTCCCCATCTAAAAAAGTGTCTTCGACACTTCAACCCCCTAGCCCCCATTCATGGGGGGAATTAGGGGATTCCTTTTTGTGTCGTTTTCCTTCATAATAATGCCGGGTGAAATGGAATCTAAAATCGGCCCTTCTTTCAAAAAGGCAAAGTCACGCTGTTATCGGGAACACAAAGACAGTTTCTATGTCTATAGTTCGTCAAACATATGTTCGGTGAACTCTTGTTCTTTTCCCTCGCATCAAAAATCGCAATTTCCTATAAGGCAAAAAAACGGAAGAATACTCTCCTGGTTCTTAATCCAGAAGAGCATTCTTCCATTTCTTTTGTTCTGGCAGCCCCTACTGCAAATGCGCATCCCACATCCCGCAGAATGCATCCACTGGGCTTTCTCCCTTAAAGGCACTACGTCCCGTCAGCTTATCCATCAGCGCATCCAGAACTACATCTGTAGACCCGTACGTATTGATATAGGTCCTTATCCTTGGCACATCCGCCAGGTGATACGGGTTCTCCAGGGAGATAAACACCGTGGGCACATCATGGATGAAGATCGGGCAGTCGGCCCCCATGGGCTGAGCCCATTCCAAGCGGACCACCGTCTGGTTGGACTTGGTGGCGAGGTTGGCCACATAGATCAGCAGGTCGTAATTGTCAATGACATCCGACATGGGCGCCTCAATCCCCTCAAAGCCCTTGGCCGGCTGGAACACATCCACCAAAAAGCCTTCCTTTTTCAGACGGTCCACCACGGCGCCGACCCTTGTTTCCACCCCAAAGGCAAGATCCGTTGCCCCGCCTTCCTTAGGATACACCAGGATCCGTGGATAGCGTTCCGGCGTGATGGGAAGCAGATCCTTTTCCTGCTTCACCAGGGTGATGGACGCATCCGCCACCTTCCCGGCCGCCTGCCAGTGCTCCTTGGAGCCCACAACCTGCTGCGCCCGCTTTAGGCTGGGGATCAGCGTCCCCGCCTCCCGTTTCTCCGGAAGATGCAGCGCCGCCTTCAGGGCCAGTACGCGGGCCACCGCCTCATCCAGCCGATCCGGGGAAATGATCCCCTTCTCCACGGCGCTGCGTACAAACCCAAGATCCTCCTCCATATTTTTTGCAAAGAGAATCATATCGCAGCCGGCATTGATGCAGGCAGGAAGGGCCTGCTCCCTGGACATGGCGCATCCTAAGCCCGCCATGGCAGAGGAATCGGTGATAATCGTTCCGTTAAAATGCATCTGCCCCCGCAGAAGATCCGTCAAAAGCTCCTTGGACAGCGCCCCCGGCAGAATCTCCTCGTCCTTCAGGGCAGGATTCAGCTTCCTGCTCCAGGCCGGCTGCATGATGTATCCGGCCATCACCGTCAGCGCCCCCGCATCAATGCACTTCTGATAGGCCGCCCCATAGGTATCCATCCATTCCTGGGCATCCAGGGAATTGACAGACGTCACCAGATGCTGGTCCCGTTCATCCACGCCGTCTCCCGGAAAATGCTTAATGGAAGCGGCGACGCCGTGCTTCTGCAGTTCCGTCACATAGGCGGCTCCCATATCGGCCACCAGACGCGGGTCGGATCCGTAGGTTCTGGTATTGGTAATGGGATTGCGCCAGTTGTTGTCAATATCGATGACCGGCGCAAAGGCCCAGTTCATGCCAAGGGCGTCTGCCTCCTCGCCGATCACCCGTCCCAGCGCCGTGGCATTTTCCACCTCTCTGGTGGCCCCGATGGACATCTGGCAGCCCACCCTGGTTCCCGTCTCACAGCACTGATCCATGCCGGCTTCCATATTCCCGGCAATTAAAAACGGTATTTTGGCGTTGGTCTGGAGTACCTTTGAAAGCCGGATCAGCTCCTCCGTCTTCATGGCCCGGCACATCAGGCCGCCGAACTCTCCCGCCGCAATGCCTTTTAAATAGTCCTCATTGTCTGTATAGGCAATCGTGCAGAAGATCTGGCGCACTTTCTGGTCCGTCGACAGACTATTCAGCGTATCCATCACCCAGCGCACCTGACGCTCCTTTAGGCGGTATGGCGCCTGCATCATCATTTCTTCCAGTCTCATATCAAGCAATCCCTTCTTCTTTCAAACGTTTTTTACGGTAATAGCGCTCCTTCCAGCGCGGCCACTGGGCAGTCAAGGTATAAAAGGCCAGCATAAAGGTTCCGATAATGATGGACTGCCACCCGCCGGCCCCAAGGCCGATACAGCTTAAGCCATAGTTGAGGATCGCCATTCCCATAGATGCTAGGACCACGCCCAGGGCGTCCACGCTGACCGCTCCCACAAAAATTCCCATATAGGCCGGAATGATGTTGGAAAACAGCGTATTGGCCGTAGACAGCCCTGCCTGGGGCGCAACGGTATTGTTGGAGCCGTAGATCGCCGCCGCGCACCCCAGCAGCAGGCCGCACATAAAGAATGTCTGGAGTACATTTTTATTTTCCCGGATCCCGATATTCACGCCGGCCTGCTGGTTGTTGGACAAAAGCTTGGCGCGCTTTCCGGGCACTGTCAGATAGCAGTAAACCAGAAATACCGCCACTGCCACCGCCAGCACAAACAGGATATAAGGCATACGCCCAAACATGGTCAGCCGCGTATTGCTCATCATGTTCAATCCTTCCGCGTCATATACCAGATAGGTGAAGGACTCATACAGAAGCGCCACGCCGATGGTACAGATCATGATGGGAAGCCTGCCCAGCACGTACACCACGCCGGTAAAGGTGCTTAGCAGCGCCCCGAACAGGATGCACAGCAGCAGATATACAACCGGGCTTAAGGAATGGTCCATGGCAAGATTTCCTGCCAGGATCGAGGCCAGCACCATGGTAGACCCTCCGGAAAAATCAAATCTCCCGTTCTTGATCTGGGACCAGATGGCCAAGGCGGCCACCCCCGTCATGGAGGTGTTCACCAGCACGGTCCGCCACATGTCCTTATTTAATCCAAAATAGGTCACTCCCCTGCTTCTGGTAATCGCATACATCACCACATAGATTGCCAGCGGAAACAGGATTGTCAGAAAAAATCTTTTTATAAAAATGAATCCTTTATTTTTCTTCATCATGCACTCCATCCCTGCCTTCGGATCAAAAACAATTATTTCAGGTCATCCACACCCAGATGGTTCATGGCGTCCACCAGCCCGGCATAGGTCGCCTCCGGATTGTAGGAAGCGCACATATTTACAATGTCCTCCCCGGTGATCAGGGCTTTGGAATAATCAGCGCTGTAATAGATAGATTTGTTGACAATTGCTTCCATATCCGCATCGCTTAAGATTACCAGCGGGCTGCACCCGATCACTTCCGTCTGCGGCAGATCGCCGTAGGTGGTTCCATTCAGCTTGTCGATCAGCAGGCACAGCGGGTATGCGATGGCCTCCGGCGTGGAGCACATGATTCCCTGGTAGCACTGGTTTCCGGCAGAGCCGAAGTTATCCGTATCGTCTGTTCCTTCAAAACCAGTGGTATAAAGCTTAATGTCCGTTTTATTATTTGCAACCATCACCGGGTAGACCATGCCTGCGCCTGCCGCTACGGAGAAGATGCAGTCCAGATCCGGATGCTCGCTGAAATATGTATCCTCTAAGGGTGCAAAATTCAGTTCGATGGAATCTGCCGTAACAATCTTGTCGGCCTCGGCCGCCGTCTCATTGTACTCGTCAATTTTTGCCTGGAAAGCCGCAATCACATCCGCCTGCTTGGGATAGGCAAATGCCGGGAAGGTGATAAGGCCAATGTTCTTGTAACCGCCGGCAATCACAGCCTCGGCCACCTGCTCGCCGTAGGGAGCGGGATCTAAGTATCCGTCGGCCACGCTTCCTAAGAAGTACTCGCTCCCAAATACATCCTCATGGGCCGTCATGTCGCTCTGCAGATAGTCGCAGAGGAAGCCTGCCAGATAGACCCCTGCCGCTTCGCATTCCTTCACGATAGCGGTGGTTCCCATATCAGCTGTCATGATAATTCCTTCACAGCCGGCCGAAATCAGGTTCTGGATCTCGGTCAGGTTGGTAGCCTCGTCGTAGGTACTTAAGGTCGTAAATACAAATTCGCAGCCTGTAGCCCCAGAGATTCCCTCACAGTATGCCTTGAGGGCCTCCACGCCCTTGCCGGAATCCGTATAATGGGCTACGCCGATCTTATGCTTCTCCACCTCCGCGGAAGGCGCTTCGTCCCCGCCTGCCGGCTCCTGGGCATCACCGGATCCTTCGTTCTCTCCGGTGTTCCCCTCATCCTGCGTCTGGTCCTTACCGCCAGTGTCCTTACCGGAATCACCGCAGCCTGCAAAGCTTCCCAGCACCAATGCGCCAGCCAGAAGCAATGCCATTACTTTTTTCAGATTTTTCATGATATGTTCCTCCTTTTTTTGAAAAAATATGAATTTGACCCTCTATATTAACCGCTAAGCGGCAAATACCAGTTTTACCGGGGCAGTACCCCGTCCTTTTTCCGGCAGGTAATCAGGATCACCGCCAGGAATACCAGCGCCTTGATCACGTATACGTAGGAAGTATCCACACCGGAAAGCGTCAGCCCGTTGGACAGAATCACATATGTAAACGCGCCGATCAGGGAACTGCTGATCCGGGACCGCATTCCGCCGGACAGGGGCATCCCGCCCAGAAGCAGGGCCACCATAATATCCATGGCGTAGCCGGTTCCGGTCCCTTTTCCCGCGGAGCCGGTCCGGGCCGTCAGAAACAGTGCCCCCACCGCAATGCATACCCCGAAAAAGATGTAAGCAAAGACCTTCCATTTTGTCACGCTGACGCCCGACAGCTTTGTGGCGGTCTCGTTGGCCCCAATGGCCTTGGTGTACTTGCCAAGCTGGGTATATTTGTACAGGCCGATGGAGATCACTGCAATCACCACAATAGCGATCACCATGGCCGTAATGCTCTTTAAGAAGCTCATGTCATACTGGATCCCCACGCTGTTGGTGTCCACCCACTCCATCAGCAGCATCTGCACGCCGCCAAAGATGGAATTTAAAAAGATAGACGTCACGATGGAAGGAAGCCCCAGCATCACCGAGACATAGCCGTTGATCAGCCCGCACACCAGGGACAGGCCCAGGATTGCCAGAAATCCCAGTAGCAGTGATCCCGTGGCATTGGTGATCATAATGCAAAGTATACAGTATACACCGATCTGTGCCCCCACACTGATGTCCATATAGCCCATGGAATAGATAAACACGGCTCCCATGGCAAGAATGGCATACACGCAGGCCGCCTGGATCAGAATTCCCACATTGTAGGCGCTCCACAGCTTTCCTTTGCTCAGGATCGAAAAAATAATGAGACACAATACAAGCCCGCCGTAGCTTAAGAGGTCCCCGCTGTGTACCCTAAGCCAGTCTTTTCCAACAATCTTATTCACTGAAATAACCTCCTCGCGATGCTAAATCATGTACTCAATGATATCCGTCTCCGACAAGCCTTCGGAGCGCGGAAATTCTTTGGCAATCTCAAAGTCCTTCATAATAATCAGCCGGTCCGCCATCCCGATCAGCTCTGCCATTTCTTCCGAAATCATCAGGATTGCCTTGCCCGCCTTTTTCATCTCGTAGATGAGCTGGTACATGGCCTGCTTGACGCCGATATCCACGCCCCGGGTGGGACAGTCCATAATGATGATATCGCTGCCCTTGGCCATCCATTTTGCAAAGGATACCTTCTGCTTATTGCCGCCGGACAACGTATTGACCCACTGACTGCCGTTTTCACACTTGATGGCTAGAAGGTCGATCTGCTCCTTTGCCAGCTTCCGCTCGCCGGCGGGAGATACAAAGCCGGCCTTTCGAAGATCCGGCAGGGAGGGCATGACGATGTTGGTGCTGATGGCCCCCTCCAGAATCAGCGCCTCCTGGTCCCGGTTCTTGGAGATATAGCCGATCCCCTGCCTTACGGCGTCCGTCGCATTCAGGACCTCTTTCCCCCGGCACAGTACATGGCCGTGGTCCAGGTGCTCCAGCCCAAAGGCCATACGCCCGATCTCATGCATCCCGCAGCCCGACAGGCCGCCGATGCCGACAATCTCCCCTTCGTGAAGCTTTAGGGAAAAATCCTTGATCTTCTCATTGGATACGTTCCTGTATTCCAGCGCCACCCCGCTGCCGTGGGACCCATCGTAATCGCTCCGGTAGAACTGGTCCCCGATATCGCGGCCCACCATCAATTGGCGGATTCTGCTGACGCTGCCTTCCTTCTGCATCTCCTCTTTCTGAATCACGCCCCGGATCTCTCCGTCCCGCAATACCGTCAGGATCGTACAGTGCTCCAGAATCTCGTCCAGGTCGTGGGAGATAAAGATCACGGCCTTATCCTCCGCCGCCAGCCTGTCCATGAGCCGGTACAGAATCTTTCTTCCCTCAAAGGACAGGGCTGTGGTGGTCTCGTCTACCACCAGGATCTGGGTCTCGTCGGTGACGGCTCTTGCCAGCTCCACCAGCTTGCGGTCCTCAAAGCCATATGTATTGATGGAATCCCTCCCCTTCATGTGGGTAAGCTCAAACCTGGACAGCAGCTCGTCGGCGGCCCGGTTCATCTTCCGGCTGTTCACAAAGCCCAGGGTGGAAAAATGATCCTCCTGGCCGGCAAAAAGGTTCTCCGCCACGGTACAGTTGGGAATGGTGTTGGCCTCCTGCAGGATCATGGATACGCCCTTTGCCTGCGCCTCCACCATGGAGGAGGGCTTCCAGGGCTCTCCCAGATAGAACATCTCTCCGGAGGTGGCCTGCTGCATGCCTGCCGCAATGGAGGTTATGGTGGATTTTCCGCTTCCGTTTTCTCCGATCAGGCCATGGATCTGGCCTCTGCGGATCTCTAAGTCCACATCCTTCAACGCCACAATCGGACCGAACTTTTTATTCATTTTCTTGATTTCCAATAGTATTTCTTTCACGGCGCTCTCCCATCTCTTTGCATCTGTCATGTCAAATCTGTAATGGTCTTTTTTATCTTATCGGATATCGCACAAATCATCAATGCGCCTGTCTTACTCAATCGGTGCAATTTTTTTCACATACGTGTTTGCCTCTATCGGTTTCTTCGTCAAAATGTCATCAAAATGAGGTCATTTTTTCTTCTTTTTGTCATTATTTTGCGGTTCTATTTGACGGAAAGGGGAATTTGGTATATGCTTTGATATATGGAATGACATAGGAGGAGGTTGTCTTTATGGAACAGAGGCATGAGATCATTCATTTTTCCAGTAAGATTCCGGGGAAAATATTCCTGCACCGTCTGGGCAGTGTGCCCAAGCACTGGCACCGCAGTATCGAACTGTTGTTTGTTCTGTCCGGCACGGTTCACATTGTGGTGGACGACAGGAATTTCGTACTGCACAGCACCGACGTACTTGTGATTAATTCCCTGGCCACCCACGAGCTCTACGCCGATGAGGCCGAGATGGTGGCCTTCCAGATTAATCTGGCAAAATCACCGGTCTTCGATTCCTGCAAAAATGTGTATTTTGACTGCTGCTCCGCCACCGACAGCCACAATGAGCGGTATGATTATCTGCGCCATCTGCTGGCGCGGCTGATTAAGGAGAATTCCATGGCGGAAAATGTGCTGCTGTCCCATTCCCTGATCTCCCTGCTTTTGTATGAGCTGGTCACCCATTTTCAGGCTCCCCAGCCGGAGGGCAGCGCCATACGCCAGAAGTCCCTGCGGCAGCTTACCCAGATTACAGACTACATTAACACCCACTTTGACGAGGGGATCAGTCTTATGGACGTGGCGGAGGAATTTCATTTTTCCCAATCCTACCTGTCGCGTTTTTTCAAGCAGCACATGAATATGACGTTTTCCCAGTATTACAACAACATCCGCCTGGAGCACGCAGTCAACGAAATGCTTACCAGCAGCGAGTCCATCGCGGAGATCGCTTCCCGCAGCGGCTTCTCCGACGCCCGCTCCATGGTGGCACTGTTTAAGAAAAAATATGGGATGCTTCCCAGCGAATACAGGGCCAGCCACCCCTCCAGCATCCCTTCCGACAAAATGCGCAACGAGGTCAACTATCTGTCCGTGACCTCCTCCAGCTCTCTGGCCTCCCTGGCGAAATATCTGGAGGATGAGTCCGGCCAGATTCCGTCCTCCTCCCGTCAGATTGCGGCCTCCCGGCTGGATGCAGGCGCTTTTTCTGTTCCGGATCCCGGCACGCCTTTGCGCCACACCTGGCGGCGGCTCTGCTGTGTTGGCAGCACCCGGGAGCTTCTCTATGGCGAAGTACAGGAAATGCTCCGGAAGCTGCAGCGGGAAATGCCTTTTGACTATGTGAAATTCCATGGCCTTTTATCGGACGATATGATGCTCTATCACGAACTGCCCGATGGTACCCTCTCCTTAAGCTTTGCCACCCTGGACAAGGTCTTTGATTTTCTGCTGGGCATCGGCCTGCGCCCGCTGATGCAGTTTTTCATGATGCCCCAGGCGCTGGCTGCCGATCCTTCCTGCCTAAGCTTTTTCACGCACCAGAACACCAGTTTGCCCAAGGATATGGCCCGCTGGAACACCCTTATCGACCGGCTGGTCCGCCACTGCATCGACCGTTACGGCCTTGAGGAGGTGCGCACCTGGCCCTTCTCTCTGTGGAATGAGCCGGATACCAATCCCGATATGTTTGGCTTCGGCTTTGAGCACCGGGAGGATTTCTGGGCCTTTTACCGGGAGACCTATGCCACGGTTAAGGCCATCGATCCCGCCTTCCAGTTCGGCTCTCCCTCCCTGCTGTTCCTGCCGGAGGATCCCTTAAACTGGTACCATCCCTTTTTTGACTACTGCAAGACCAACCGTTGTGTGCCGGATTTTCTGAATATCCACTATTACGATGATGATATTGAGATCGTGGAGGGATTTTCCGAAGGGACCTCCCTGGTCAACAAGCTGTCCAATGATGAGGACTCCTTTTCCAAATTCATCCACACCCTGTACGAGAACCTGGAAAGCTACGGGATGGCGGGCAAACCGATTTTTCTGACGGAATGGAATCTGACGGTGAGCCACCGCAACCTGATTAACGATACCTGTTTCAAATCCTGCTACCTGACCAGGAATCTTCTGGAAAATTATGACCGGCTGGAGTCCTTCGGCTACTGGTCCCTCACCGATTTCCTGGGAGAGCTGCAGCTTCCCCAGCAGTTGTTTCACGGGGGACTGGGCCTTTTCACTATGAACGGCATCCCAAAGGCCCATTACAATACGTTTCTCCTGGCCTCCCGCCTTGGGAATGTAAAGCTCGGCAGCGGAAGGGGCTGGTTTCTGACCCGCAGCCAGAGCGGGAATACGGTAAGCCTTTTGTTGTACAATTACTCCCACTACGACCAGATCTTTTCCGCGGGAGAGGTCTTCGATATGACGCCCACCAGCCGTTACACCGCCTTTTCCAATCTCCAGGAGCTGGAATTCTCCCTCACCTTAACCGGGCTTTCGGACGGCGTTTATTGTCTTTGTGAAACATTTGTCAATCAGCAGCAGGGCAGCGCCTACGACGCCTGGGCCGCCATGGGCGCGCCGGACGATCCCTCCCGGGAGGACCTTGCATATCTGACGGCCCGGTCGCATCCGGGACGGCACGTCTCCCGGATCACGGTTATGGGAGGCGCTTATACGTACCGTCAGGTGCTTGCGCCGTTGGAGGTGCGGCTGGTGGAGCTGGCCGGCCGCACCTCCAACGGCGGCTAAGCCTCTTATCAAAATCCATCCAGATCAGCAATCTCCATCTCCAGTAACGCCATCCCCAGCGTCTTCCCGTGGCGGTCCAGGGCCAGGCTCCTGGTCACGCCGCCGCCAAGGGCGTGGTCCAGAACAAAATTCATGGCCTTAATTCCCGGAAGCTCGTAGCGCGCCACCTCTCCGTGGCAGATTTCCGAAAAATACTCCTTCACACGGTCCGCCGTCACCTGATGAAGCAGCAGCTCATAATCCTCCTCCTTGTAGGGAATCAGCGAGATATTGGAAATATCCCCCTTATCCCCGGTCCTTGCATGGGCAATCTCCTTAAGCTTCATCTCCTGCACCTCCCTGTACTTCCAGATACGCTACGGTAGCCTTGATGCTCTCCCGCGGGACAAAAATCGAACAGATGGACACGATCTCCTCCACCCGGCCCGACGCCCCGCCGCCTCCGGCAGGCCCGTTGGTATAAAGGGCTTCTACCTCGTTGCCGATCAGACCGGCGTTCTCTCTGTGGGCAAAACGACCGCTGACCCGCAGGCGTACCTCCGGAATGCCGGCCTCTGGAATCTCCTTTTCGCCGCCGTAAACATATGTTCTCCCCGAATTTACAATTTCATCCGACAGCCTGCTTCGATACAGGGAATTATATCCGATAAAATCGATCCGCAGCTCCTCCACCGGAGCCTGGATAAGCTCCAGCCGCTTCTCAATCACCTCCGCCGCCAAGCGGGCACGGGCCAATGCATTGCTACCGCCGTAGGACATCTCCCCGGTCCCGATATAGCAGTCCCTATAGCCCACGCTGACCTTCAGGGTATCCGGCCTTCCGTGAGAAAGAGCTCCCTGCACCAGCACCCGGTCCTTCCCGGCCTGCTCCACCCTCACCTGGGAAAAATCCGCCACCGCATCCGGCGTCAGATATGCTTTTGGGTTGTGAATCTCATAAATAATCTGCTCCTTCACGGTATCCACGTTCACAACACCGCCGCTTCCTTCTACCTTAGTGACTGTGAAAACACCGTCTTCCCCGACCTCCACCAGCGGAAAGCCCAGCTTGTAGAGATCCGGCACTTCCTTAAACCCGGGGTCGGCATAGTAGCCACCGGTCACCTGGCCCGCGCATTCCAGCAGGTGCCCCGCCAGCACCGCCTGGCCCATTTCTTCGGGATTCTCCTCAATGTTCCAGCCAAATTCATACTGCAATGGCGCAATAGTCAGAGCCGGATCCGACACCCGGCCGGTAATCACCAGATCCGCCTGTCCTTTCAGGGCCTCCAGAATCCCGTCCGCCCCCATGTAGGCGTTGGCCGACAAAGGCGCAGCCTTCAATTCCTTCAAGGGCCTGCCGCTTTCCAGCACCGGATGATCTCCATACTGCCCAAGCTGCCCGTAAATATCATCCCCGCAGACATAGGCAATTTTAAGGCCCGTCACGCCCAGCTCCCTGGCCAGCTCCGCCGTCCGCCTGGCCGCGCTCTCAGGGTTGGCCGCCCCCATGTTGGTGATCACCTTTACCCCGTTTTTCTTCACCAGCGGCAGAATCCGCCGCATCCGGTAATCCAGCAGCCGGTTGTAGCCCCTGCTTTCATCCTTTGCCTTATCCATCTGTCCGATGGAGATGGTCCGCTCTGCCAGACACTCAAAAATAATGTAGTCCAGCGCTCCTTTTTCCATCAGCTCCACCGCCGGTTCGATACGGTCTCCGGCATAGCCGGCCCCGCTGCCAATGCGTACCGTCTTCATGCAATCACTCCCTTTTGTTATGCGAAATGTCCTCTTTGTTCTGAGGTTATTCTAATACCCAAAGGGAAAACCGGCAAGAAATGAGGCCAAAATTTCTAAAATTTTAGAAACCGCTGCCGGAACCAGATCACCAGAACCGGCTGCCCGGTTATTTTTCACCTATTTTATTATACAGGGTCGCCAGGGAAATCCCAAGCTCCGCCGCAATCCGCTTCTTAGCCGCCACGCCAGAGCCGTATACCGACATCATATGGGCAATCTCCCGTCGTTCAAACTCCTGCACCCGTTCCTCCAGGGTTCCGGTCCATTGATCTGTCTGGCTGCGGGACTGGTCGATGGAGGTCACAATGGAAATACTGCCCCGCACCATGCCGTCTTCCAAAATGGGATACACGCTGGCAAAATATTCCTGCCCCCGTTCGCACCGGAGCACGCCTTCCACCGGCTCCCCGGTCCGCAAAACCTCGGGAGCCATCGCCCCCTCCCGGTATTCGGTGATCTTATGCCCCTTCGCTTTTGCAAGGCTGATTCCGATATAATCCTCATACGCCTGGTTAAAGTAGAGGATCCGGCTGCTGCGGTCGCAGATCAGGATGCCTTGACGGATCGCATGGAGGGCAGATAGGGAATTCATCCTTCTGCTCCTTTAGAACACAGCATCCGCCTTGTCAGGCTCATCTCCTTCAATTCTCTTACTGCTTCCTGCAATCCCGGGCTTTTTCCACTTAACATCTCAAGCTCCTCCTCGCTCTTTGCATTGAAAAATAAAATCCAATTATCCGCACTCCTCCTGTCTGGGGGGCAGGAATACGTAATCCCCTAAAATTAATATCAGGATTGCTTCTATTATAACCGATTCCTGCCATTTTTCTCAACTATTTTTCTCTGTGAATCTCGGGAAATACCCAGGAATAAAAGAAACGAAAAAGGTGCAAAGCCTGTAATGACGGCTTCACACCTTCTATCATGTGATTTATTCTTGTTCTTTGGGATCGTGAGTTTCGATATACTCAATAATGGCTAAAATCTCATCACTGCTCATTCCCTTTTCCTTTAATTTACGAATGAGATTAACAACTTCTTTTCCTGTCATATGCTCACCGCCTTTTTATGTGCCACTTATATGATAATTTCATTATATCAGATAAACAGCCAGGATGTAAAGCCTTTATGAATCATCACACGGTATTCCAATCAGCGATCTCCGATTTTTCAAAGCTTACCCGCAGCTCCTGCTCCAGGCAGTCCCTGCTGTTCCCGCCCACATAGAAGATAAAGCTTCCATCCTCTAAGCAGTACTCCATCTCGTCATTGTAGAAGCCCATATCCTTCTTCGCCAGCGTCAGGGTCACGATCCGGCTCTCTCCCGGCTCCAGAACCGCTTTCTCGAAGGCCTTCAGCTCCTTCACCGGGCGGACAATGGAGCCTGTCACATCCCGAAGATACAGCTGCACCGTCTCCTCGCCGCTCACCGCGCCGGTGTTCGTCACCTGCACCGCTGCCTGGAAGGAATCGCCCTTATCCTCAATACGCAGATTTTCATACGCAAACTGCGTATAGCTTAGGCCGTACCCAAAGGGATACGCAGGCTCTAACGGCGCGTCCAGATACCGGGAGGTAAACTTGCTCTTGCTGCCGGGGCGTCCGGTATTGGGGTGGTTGTAGTACCGCGGGCACTGGCCGGTCACCGCCGGGAAGGTGGCGCAGAGTTTTCCGCTGGGATTGTAATCTCCAAAGAGGACGGCCGCCACCGCATCTCCGTGGGTAACCCCTAACTGCCATGCCTCTACCAGGGCCGGCACATGCTCCTGCTCCCACTGCAATGCCAGGGGACGGCCATTCATCAGCACCGCCACCGCCGGCTTCCCGGTGGCAAGCGCAGCCGCAAGGAGCTCCTGCTGATGCCCCGGCAAGGTAATGTCCGACCGGGAGGAAGCCTCCCCGCTCATAGAGTTGGTTTCTCCCACAACGGCCACAATCACATCTGCATCAGCAGCCACCGATGCCAGCTCCTTTTCATCCACCACGGACTCCACATCACAGCATTTTGCATAGGCCACATGAGCGCCTGCCCGCTCCAGGCCCGCTTTTACGGTGATGCAGTCGCTGCCGCGGCCGTCGGCAAACCAGGCTCCCAGACAGTTCTCCCCGTCGTCCGCCAGGCCGCCCACCAGTGCGATGCGGGCATCCCTCTTAAGCGGCAGAACGTTGTCATTTTTCAGAAGGACGATGGATCGCTTGGCCGCATCCAGGGCAACTGCAAAATGATCCGGATCCAGTGCTCCGTCGTACAGAGCCATCCGCGCCTCGTCAGCGTAGGGATGCTCAAAAAGGCCCAGGGCCATCTTGACGGTGAGAATCCGGCGCACCGCCTCATCCAGCACCTCCATGGATACCTCTCCTGCTTCGACCTGCTCCGCCAGATGGCTGTGGTAGGCGTCAGAACCCATATCCATATCCATACCTGCCACAGCCGCCTTGTGGGAGGCGTCGGAAAGGTCCTCAGCAATCCCGTGGTTCACACACTCCTTGATGGCATTGGCATCGCTGACCACAAATCCTTCAAAGCCATAGCTTTCCTTCAAAACCTTACGCAGAAGATAGGAGTTGACGGTACAGGGTACGCCGTTATAATCGTTAAAGGCTGCCATTACGGTCATGGCCCCTTCTTCCACCGCAGCCTTCACCGGCGGCAGATACCCGTTGTGGAGCATGGATTTTGCCATGGATACGGTATTGTAATCCTGGCCGGCCTCCACGGCTCCATAGGCCACAAAATGCTTTAAGGTGGCGGCAATCCGCTCCCGGTCCGCAGGATTCTCCCCCTGGAAGCCCCTGACCTTGGCCCTGGAATAGACGCTGCCCAGGTAGGGATCTTCCCCCGCCGACTCGCTGATGCGGCCCCAGCGGGCGTCCCGGGCAATATCCACCATGGGCGCAAAGGTCCAGTGTACCCCGTGGGAGCTGGCTTCCCGGGCCGCTACCTGGGCGGAAGCCTCATATACTTTGGCGTTCCAGGTACAGGTTTCTGCCAGGGGGATCGGAAATGTGGTACGAAAACCATGGATCACGTCAAAGCCGTAGATCAGCGGGATTCCCAGCCGGGACTCCTCCACCGCAATCCGCTGCAGCTCATTTGCCTTTTTCGGATCATTCAAAAGATAGGAGCCCACCTTTCCGGCACGGATATCCTCCTCATGAAAATCGCGCTCCGCCTGGGACATAATCCTGCCGAATTCCTCGTTGGAAATGCGGCCGTCCGTCACCATCTCAATCAGTTCCTCCATAGATACGTCAAATCCGCCCACAATGGAAGGAGACAACTGGTTCATCTGCCCCACCTTTTCTTCCACAGTCATCCGGGACAGCAGTTCCTCAATTTTCTGCTCCTGTTCCCTGGTCAGCTTGCATTTTGCCATTATAAAATCCTCCTTATTTTTTATATTTTCATTTAATATTTAAACAATTCTATATAATAGCACTGGATCTGATCTCCGCACTTGATGGACATCTTCTCATCTCCATTTAAAATGCGTCCCGGCTTCCACTGACCGTTTTCGAAGGTTCCCTCTTCCATCTTAAGAAGCTCCGCTTTCACATTTTCCCCTGCCTTGGGCATAAATTCAAAGGTACACTGCATGCCCATCAGGAAGAATGCATGGGGCGCGATTTCGAGGACAATGCCTGACGCCAAAGGCTTTGCGGGAAGCTTCGGCCCATAGGCTGCCTTCAGGTTATACTCCCCGAAGGAAAAAAATGATCCGAAATCCGTATCCGCTTTTTTCACAAAGCTCCGCAGATGGCTGGTTCCCCGGTATTGGAGCAGCAGCGGCTTGATCTGCCCCAGCAGCCCGTAAACTGCTGCCAGGTACTCCCTGCTTCCGGTGATGTCCATGGCGGAAGGGTCGATATTCAGCGCCATCATCACCTCCATGGGCGGCTTCTCGATGGAATCCGGATCCAGCGCCAGATCCTCGATGCCAAAGGGGGAATAGCAGATGGCATTGTGATGCCCGAAGGCGTACAGGCAGTAGGAGGCTGTCACGGAATCCTTGCGCACCTCCGGCACCACCAGCGGATTGCCCTCATAGCTGTACTCCTCCATCACCTGGGCCACATAGGGCACATAAATATCGGGCGCTAACGCGAACAGAGAAGGGGCGGCGCATTTCCAGATCCGGTGCACACCTGCCACCGGCCCGCCGCTGGGGTAGGAACCGGGATACCAGGGGTATTGATACAGCCAGGCGTTGGTATAGCAGGGCAGCGGATACTCCTTCTGTCCTGCCTGGGTGATGGTCTCCACCGCCGATGCAAAATAATAAGCCATAAAGGCTTCCTCTGCCTGCTCCCCAAAAACCTCCTTCCAGGTTCCTGTCTTCCCGTATTCCTGCGCCAGCGCAGTCGGAACCGGACCAGCAAAGGCCGCATTGGCCGCCTCGCCGTAATCCCGCTCCGTGCCAAGAAGTCCGATTTCATTCTCCACCTGGATCAAAATTACGGTGGATTCCTCCTGGTCGATCTTTCGGATATGGCCCATCACCTTTGCGAAGGCATTCGCGTCCTTTTCCACTGCCGCGGCACACAGCGGGGAGATCGTGTTTATCGCCTCGCCGTTCACCTTTTTGGCCCGGAAATATGTCCGGGTATCTTCCTTCATCCACCGGGGCACATACATGGACTCGCTGTTTTTCCAGAGGCCGAACCAGAGGAATACCAGATGCATCTGTTCCTTCCGTGCCTGGGCAATCAGCCCGTCCACCAGGGAAAAATCAAATTCCCCCTCCTGCGGCTCGATGGTCTCCCAGCTTAAGGGCAGCACCACCGTATTCATATTCATACCTCTTAAGTTGGGCCATACCTGCCGCTCCATATATTCCAGGCTGCTGGAGCTGGAATTGTGAAGCTCCCCCGCCAGGGCAAAAAACGGTTCGCCCTTCACATACAGGGTAGGAATGCCATTATCGTTCTTGATTTGCGGTGTCATACGTTTCCTCCTTCTTATCATGGTTTTTGACATACAGGTACCATATCTGTTATAATATATTAATATCATATCAAGATTATTTTTTCCTGTAAATCATATATTTTTAATACGGGATATCAAAATTTTAAGGTGACAGAATGAAGAAGATAAAAGAAGAAGCAACGGCCGGGAAACGGCTGAATTTTGCCGGGCACTCCAAAAAATACCCCAACCTGCCCCTGGCTCTGGACGGCTTCGGCCTCAGACATCACCAGGAGCCCATCGACCGCCCCCAGGGCATGGATTTCTGGCAGTGGATCCAATGCCTGGAGGGCCGGGGAACCTTGATTTTAGCGGACACCGCCTACCCGGTCGCCCCCGGCTGCGGCATGTTGATTCCCCCTGGCTGCGGCCATATCTACCGGGGCGAGGCCGGCTGGTACGTCAACTTCCTCTGCTGCGGCGGCGCACAGGTGCAGCAGATCACGTCGCAGCTCGGGCTGGCAAAAGCCGGCGCCTATCAGCTCGCCCACCCGGAACGGATCCTCCAATGTGAGGATGAGATCGCCAGGGTATACCTGAAAAATGACATGGACTGTCATCTTGCTCTGTCCAAGCTGCTCTACGGCCTGCTGGTGGACCTGTCCCAGGACATCCGGCTGTCCCACGGCGGACAGTCCGCTCCCCAGAACGAAAAGCTCCACGCCGTAGTCTGCTTTATCCAGGAGCATTTTTCCGAAAATATCGGCCTTACGGACATTGCGGATTCCGTGGGTTTATCCCGGGAATACCTCTGCCAGATCTTCAAGCAGCACACCGGCTCCACCCTGCTGGAGCACCTGACGGAGACCCGGCTGTCGGAAGCCAAGGAGCTTCTTCTGGCCCATCCGGAAAAAACAATCGGGGAAGTCGCCCGCCTTTGCGGCTTCGACTCCCCCAGCTACTTTAGTTATGTATTTAAAAAACATGAGCATATAACGCCCCGGCAGTTTGCCCAAGGAAGTTAGTCGAGGCTAACCTTCATATCACATTCCGTCACCAAAGCATACGGGCAGCTTCTCCGCCTGCTAACACGCCCACAGCAGCCGGGCCAGTTTCTCCGCCTGCTAACACGCCCACAGCAGCCGGGCCAGCGCCACCAGAAGCGGCATGGTTACAATGGAGCACAGGGTACTTAAGCACACGCTCTTTACTGCCTGGGTATAGTTCTGGTTGTGGATCTGGGCAAAAATCGCCACATTGGAGCCCACCGGCGTAATGGCTACAATCAGCACCGCCAGCTTCAGATCCATATATTCCTTCGGCGCCAGCCACAACAGAGCCAGCGTCAGCAGCGGAATCACAAGCAGCCGGACCAGGGTGCTTGCATAAGCCGTTTTATCGGTAAACAATTCCTTTAATCTGGTCTGGGCCAGATAGGCGCCAAGGCTGATCATGGCCACCGGTGCGTTCATCCCCGCGATGCTGCCCACCGTGCTGGTAACGACGCCCGGCAGCCGGACCGGAAGCAGGAACAGAAGGATTCCCGCCACCAGGGAGAGCAGTACCGGGTTGGTCAGGATCTTTTTGGCGCTGATCTGCTTTCTATCCCTGGTAATCACAAACACGCCGTAGGTCCATTGCAGAATATTCAAAAGGGCCACAAAGGCAGAGGTATAGAAGACCGCCTCCGTCCCCAGTACCGCCGACACCAGCGGAATTCCCATAAAGCCCGCGTTGGAAAAGGCCGTGCCAAAATTTTCGATGGGGTGCCTGCGAAAGATCACCTGGGAAATAACCATGGCCAGAAGCAGCGTCGCCACCGACAGCCCGAACGCCCACAAAAGCCCCACGAGGCGTTCCCGGGAAAACTCCGTCATATAGGCGTTGAGCACCACGCAGGGCATAATCACGTAGATCAGGACATTTCCCAGATCCTTGCTGCCCGCTTTCGTCAGCTTTCCTGTCCGAAACAGCCATAGGCCGATCATCATAAACAAAAACATAATTATAATCTGGCGCAATAAAATTGCCGCAATTTCCATAACAGACTCCCTCTATTTTTTCTTCCGTCCAATGTATTTTTTTATAAAATCCAGCACCATCTGGTTCTGGTAAAATTTCTTGCCGCTGTCATTGATCCGGAAGCCCTTCACACGCTTCAGGGCAGAGCGGTAGATGCCGCCCATATTGCGGACATGCTCCTCCATATTTTCCTTAGAAAACCGAAGCCGTTCGTCGCTCAGCAGGCTTGTGGCCGCCTGGGTCTTCTCCGCCACGGTGTTGACAAACTGCTCCATATGGCGGTTTAATCCCTCCTCCATGGCGATCACATTCCGCTCCAGGTTGGTTAGGGCGGAAATGGTCAGCGTAGCGTCCACCGCCACCACTGCCATGAACAGCAATGCAAAAAATTCCATCAAAAGCGACGGGATCCAGGCTGTGGCCTTCTCCGTGGCAGGTATCACCCCATACACCACCAGAAGCCCGCCTGCGCCAAAACCCAGGGAAGCGGGGAGGCAGACCCGGCCGTTGATGTTCAGGGGAATCTCGCTGTAATCCCACCAGTAGGCATCAAACAGCTTCTCCAGCACCCAGGAGGTGCCATATTCCAGGACAATACTTCCCAGAAACGCTGTCAGAAAAACCTGCCACCAGAGAAATTTTATCTGATTCTGGGCCAGCAGGTCGGTAATCACCGTCATTGTCACGGCCCCCACCCCATAAATAGGGCATACCGGCCCGTACAGAAAACCGCGGTTCTCCCACTTTTTCCCTTTGATGGTGCAGAAGATGCATTCATACACCCAGCCCATAAAACTGAAAAGTACAAAATATACAAAATATCTACTGAGCTGCATATCGCTTCCTCCGCATCAGAATTGTCTCCGCCGCCGAACAGTACTTGTCCACCAGGCACAGAATCCATGCTTCCCGGCTTCTGGGAAGGCGCCGCAGGGTCAGCGGCCACATATGGGTCAGGATCATCTGCTGCTCCCGTTTCCCGATCCCAAAAATCCTCCTGGCATTGGCGCAGGAGGTATCCGGGTGATGATATCCGTGCAGGCGGTGGCTCTTATCGTTCACATGCCAGTCATAAAGATAAAAATCATGGAGAAAGGCGCCCCGGACCAGAATCTGCTCGTCGGCCCCCAGCCTCCACCGGCGGTTTACAAGGTAGCACAGCCGCGTGACGCTCTCTACATGGCTATAGGTGGAAATCGAACCGTGCTGGATATATTGTTTCATTTCCTGCACCCGGGGGCTGCTGCGCAAATAAGCCAGCAGCCCGTCCAGGTGCTTCTGCTCCTGTTCTGTCAATCTCAAGCTACATCTTCTCCTCATACCAAAACCAGTCAAACGCGGCCTCGTTCTCACTCTCCGTGCGGTTAGACGTGGCGAACATCCCCAGTACCGTGCCCACCATGCCTCCAACCTTCTCCGGATTGATGAGCCTGCCGTCCACTTCCCCGCCCAGGGGAAGCTCCCGCACCTCGTTCTCTCCATAGGAAAATACAAAGCGTTCTCCCACTGCCCGCAGGCGGATGACCAGGTTTTCCTTATCCCAGGGTACCTCCGCCAGCACCGTGGTATGGGTCCGGCTGGTGAAATTGGGGAAATAGGGCGGCGTGTCAAACTCACAGGTGGACAGCACCAGCCGCAGCACCGATGTCCCGACCGGCTGCTGCTCACACTGCCAGACCGTATCCGGCCTAAGGCTCGCTTCTCCTGCCACAGCCCGCTCTACCCGGAGCTGATGGTTGCTGGCCTGCATCATCGCAAAGCCGGCGCTCTCCGCTCCCCGGGGAGAAAACCGCATAGACAGGGACACATTGAAATTGATCTGCCGCTGCCTTCTTCCCAGAAAGCTGATACAGTCTCCCACCACCTTGGGATAACCAAAGCCCTTGATATCCTCGGCCATTGCATGGGGCAGGCACTTTAAGATCAGACAGCTATCCGCGATCCGGAAGAAATCATCGTAGGGCGTTCCCCAGGTTACCCAGTAGGGAGCCAGCTCCTCCTCCACAAACTCATCCCGCTCCGTCTCCCGGGGATACGGGGTCCAGGGCAGGCCCGGATCTGCCGGGTACTCCCATTCCATTTTTCCGGTGCGGGGACTGAAAATGGGCCAGTCCCGCTCCCACAGCACCGGGCAGAGATACGTCTCCCGGCCCAGATTCTTGTGGATCCCCTCGATGGTCCGGGAAGCCAGCATCACCGCGTACCAGTTTCCTTCCGGCGTATCCACGAAATCCGCATGTCCCACGTTGGCGATGGGATAATCAAAGCCAAACTGGCGGTGGGTCATCACCGGGTTGGCCGGATTGCCCTCATACCAGCCCAGCACCGTCTTACTGCGGGCAATGGTCACCGCATGGTAGTGCTCCGTGCCGCCCTCGGCGATCATCAGATAATAGTAATCCCCGATCTTATAGATATGGGGCGCTTCCGGCGAACCCGCTCCCCGCAGGGCGCTGTCCCAGATGGCTGTGGGCTCTCCGATAAGCTTAAAGTTCTCAATGTCATATTCCGCAGCCCAGATGCCGCGCTCTGTGCTGCCGTCGGCATGCTTTACCACATCCCCGGTTCCCATAACATAGCATTTTCCATCCTCGTCAAAAAAGATGGAGGCGTCGATCCCCGGCACATCCGAAAGCCAGTGGGGCTTAGACCACGGCCCCGCCGGATCCTGGGCGGTCACGATAAAATTCCCATCGTCGGCAAAATTACAGTTTATAATATAGAAGGTCCCCTGATGATAGCGGATGGTAGGCGCCATCACGCCGCCCGCATAGGTATTGGGATCCACATGAAAATCATTTTCCATGGTCATGGCATGGCCGATCTGCTCCCAGTTCGCCAGATCCTTACTATGAAAAACAGGAATGCCCGGGTATACCTCAAAGCTGGAGCATACCATATAAAAGTCCTCTCCCACCCGGCAGATGGAAGGATCCGGGTAAAATCCCGGAATAATGGGGTTTTTAATTACATGTTCCATTGCAGTCTCTCCTTTATTTGTCCAGGCCCACGTTGCCGCTGCTTCTTCCGGCTGAAATGCTCTCCAGCGGCAGCCATTCCAAAGCTCTCTTGATATAAGTATCCCAGAAATCCCACTCATGGCTTCCCGGACCCTTTTCAAAGACATGGGGCACCCGATGGTCTGTTAAAACTTTCACAAACCCCTCATTGTTCTTCATAAGGAAGTCATCCTCGCCGCAGGCCATATAAATATCCGGGAACTGGATCTTCTCCTTCGCCAACTGCTCCACAAGATACTTGGGATTCCGGTCGCTCACCAGCGCTTTTTCCAGATCCTCCCCGTAAACCTGATGGCGGAATGCCTGTGTCTCCGACGGGAACCTGGGCTCTTTGATCTCCACCAGGATGCTCTCATCCATTACAAAGGCGCCCGACAGGGAGATGATGGCCCCGAAGGTATCATGATATTTCAAGCCGTTGCGCATGGCCCCAAAGCCTCCCATGGAAAGGCCGCCGATGTAGGTATCCTCTCTCTTATGGGACAGCGGAAAGGATTTCCTGGTGAACTCCACCAATTCCTTTCCCACAAACTCGCCATAACGGTCCACAGCATGGTCCAGATACATGGAATTGTCCCCGGATGGCATCACCACCGCCAGATCCCGTTCCTCTGCCCAGCGCTGGATCCTGGTGCCGTAAAGCCAGTCCACATAGCTCCCCACAACGCCGTGGAGAAGGTACAGGGTCTTATAGGGCTTGCCCTCCTCCCTGCGGGGCATCCCCGGAAAATAGGTCTTGTCGGTGGGCAGGATCACATACAGGGGAACCGTACGCCCCAGGGTCTCAGCCATGAAATTCACTTGAAATACTGCCATTTTATGTTACCTCCTCTTCTTTGAACATTTTCCTCCATTTTATCATGAAACATTGAAATTCACAACTGTGACTATTTCTCCTCCGTAAATATAATCTCTGCGTCCCCATGCTTCATAAGCAGCGTCCCATCGGAATTTACCGTGATAGAAGCCGGCGTACGGATATCGGTGCTGCCATTCATTACAAGGTACATCAGATCCGCTTCCGTATCCGACTGATACAAGCAGATCCCCGCCACATCCCTGCTATTTCCAGTGTCCTGATATTCGGCATAAAAATGAAAGCCGCCATCTGCAAATAATTCCAAATGATAGGGGTCCTCTCCTCCCTGGTTATTGGCCACCGCGGCATTGTAAACGCCCACATGCTTACCGGAAACTGCCTTCAGCGGAACCTCGCCAAAATCAATATCGCCATTTTCCTGCATGGACGTAGCGATTACAGCGTCCGCATCGGTATAGGGCTCCCCGTCCACCATTTCACAGGTCAGGGTTAAGGTGTTGTTATCCAGCCGCCAGGTCCCCGATGCCAGGGATTCCTCCTGCCAGAGCAGAAAATGCCCATCCTCCCTGGCCATCAGAAACACATCCTCATCTTCATGGGAAGCATACCAAAGGCCAGACAAAGATCCCTTCCCATAATCCACCGCATAGGACGGAAATGGAAACTGGTGGGTAAACATCAGCTCCAGCCCCTCTGCCTGCACAATCTCACCGTTTTCATTCATCATTCTGGGCGGGCTGAACCGGAAGCTTCCATCCGCAAGCAGTTCTCCCATATAAACATTCTGGGGAACCCCGTCTTTGGCATTCCCATCCTGGAGATTCGAAATCGCAATATTACAGTATGTCATTTCCGTTCCTGCATCATCTGTGTAGGGAGTAAGGTATAAGTCTCCGGTATAGCTAAATTCCGGATCCTCCATGCACTCCAGGAAAAATGCGCGCGCCTCCGCTTCCTTGCTCACCTGATAAATTCTCATCAGATAAATCCTGCCCTCCGGAGACTGGCTGTACCAGCAGCCCTCCACATCCTCATAACCATATTCACTCACAGGCTGCAGCTCATGGCCCGCACTTTCTGCATCCTGGCCATCGGCAGCGGCTCCATCCGGACCATCCTGCGCTCCCGCCTCCGGGCCTCCATCCGTTTTCCCGCCAGCCCCTGCGTCCAAAGCCTCCCCTCCGGTCGGGCCGCAGCCTGCGGCGCCTGCCAGGCACAAAATCAACGCCAGCAACACAATCCAACTACTTCTTTTTTTCATAATGTATCCCACCTCTCGTTTTCCCGCACATTGTATCACGAATCCCAACAAAAGTAAAGCAGCCCGCCTTACGCGGACTGCCTTTTCCTCAAATGCTTCCGAATATCAAACGGGCCTGTCAGGCGCCGAGGCTTGCAAATCCTTTCTCCAGATCCGCAATAATATCGTCGATATGCTCCGTCCCGATGGAAAGACGGATGGTATTGGGCCTGATTCCCTGATCCGCAAGCTCCTCCGGCGTCAATTGGGAATGGGTGGTGGTGGCCGGATGGATCACCAGGCTCTTGACATCCGCCACATTCGCTAACAGCGAAAATATCTCCAAATGATCGATAAATCTATGGGCCTCCGCCTGGCCGCCCTTGATCTCGAAGGTAAAAATCGAAGCGCCCCCGTTGGGGAAATACTTCTCATACAGCTCATGGTCCGGATGCTCCGCCAGGGAGGGGTGGTTCACACGCTCCACCAGCGGATGGCTTGCCAGATACTCCACCACCTTCCTGGTATTTTCGGCATGACGTTCCAGCCGCAGGGACAGGGTCTCTACGCCCTGCAGCAATAAAAATGCATGGAAGGGCGAAAGGGTGGCTCCCATATCGCGCAAAAGTATGGCCCGTATGTAGGTCACAAAAGCGGCCGGTCCCGCCGCCTCCACAAAGGAAACGCCGTGGTAGCTGGGATTCGGCTCCGCAATGGGCGCATATTTCCCGGACGCCTTCCAGTCAAATCTTCCGGAATCCACAATCACACCTCCCAGAGTGGTGCCATGGCCGCCAATAAATTTTGTGGCAGAATGTACGATAATGTCCGCTCCATGCTCAATCGGGCGGATAAAATATGGCGTTCCGAAGGTATTATCAATCACCAGAGGCAGACCGTGCTTATGGGCGATGGCCGCGATGGCATCGATGTCCGGAATGTCGCTGTTGGGATTGCCCAGCGTCTCTAAATACACCGCCTTGGTGTTTTCCCGGATCGCTCCCTCCAGCTCCGCCAGATTGTGCGCGTCTACAAATGTCGTCTGAACTCCAAAATTGGAAAGGGTGTGGGCCAGCAGATTGTAGCTGCCGCCATAAATGGTCTTCTGGGATACGATATGATCCCCGGCCTGGGCCAGCGCCTGGATGGTATAAGTGACTGCCGCCGCTCCGGATGCCACCGCCAGAGCCGCCACGCCGCCCTCCAAGGCCGCAATCCGCTTCTCCAGCACCTCCTGGGTGGAATTGGTCAGCCTGCCATAAATATTCCCCGCATCCTCCAGGCCAAACCGTGCCGCCGCGTGGGCGGAATCCCGAAATACGTAGGATGTTGTCTGATAAATGGGCACCGCCCTGGCGTCTGTCGCCGGGTCCGGCTGTTCCTGCCCCACATGCAATTGCATTGTCTCAAATCTGTAGCCACTCATTTTCATATCCTCCTCTGTTCTATTCCTAGTTGATCACTAGGTTTTCCATTGGAGATATCTTACCACTTTATTCCTAGTATGTCAATAGGTTTTATAGGAATTTTCTTTTTCGCATTACCGGGATGCGGAAAGCTCCGCCCGTTTCTTTACGATTTCGCAAAAGTCCTTCTTTACGATATCATATAACAAGCTTCTTATTTTGTTTGTTATCTCTATCGAATTAGCCATAGTAATTTGATTTAAATACGCCATGCCTTTTTGAACCACTACACCACGAAATTGCTCAAAACTAATTTCTTGTTTTTCCCATTTTCCGCTTTCTGTTTTTTTTAGCTC
>CATJBQ010000174.1 GCA_949738465.1 uncultured Lachnospiraceae bacterium | reverse complement strand
ATTCTCTCTGATCACGTATATTACTATAACCGATCAGAAAATAAAATTACTTTTTAATTTTTAGCTTATGTTTTTATACTCCAGACGGATTTTATCTGCAATCAAGGCGATGAATTCCGAATTGGTTGGCTTTCCTTTGCCATTGTTAATGGTATAGCCGAATAATTCGTCAATGGTATCCATCTTTCCCCTGCTCCAGGCCACCTCAATCGCATGGCGGATGGCACGCTCCACGCGGCTGGGCGTGGTCTGGTATTTTTTGGAAATAGTCGGGTACAAAATTTTAGTGATGGAATTGAGCATCTCAATATCCACCACCGACATCACAATCGCCTCCCGCAAATACTGATACCCCTTAATGTGTGCCGGAACTCCAATTTCATGGATAATATCTGTTACCTCGCTCTCCAGATTCTTCTCCTTGTAATTCTCCGGCTTCTTTACCGCTCCCCGCCAGCTTTCCCTTACCGTCGTATAATTACGCCGCTTCACATGCTTGATCCGGTTGATGATCACCTCGCTGTCAAAGGGCTTCATGATGTAATAATCTGCCCCCAGTGCAAAGGCGTCCTCCGTGATCTTCTCCTGCCCGATGGCAGTCACCATGATGAAGGACGGCCGTTTTTTCAATGTCGTATCCCGCCGTACCTTGTCCATGACCGACAGGCCGTCCAGCTTTGGCATCACAATATCCAGAAGCACTACATCCGGTTCCTTATTCTTGATCAGCTCATAGGCTTCTTCCCCATCTTTTGCAATTCCCGCCACCTGCAATTCCTCATCACTTGTAACGATGTCGCTTAAAAGCTCCGCCAGCAACTCATTGTCATCCGCAATCGCAACTTGTAACTTATCCATTCTTTTACCCTCCTAAAATCTTGACTTAATTTCGCGAATCCCGAAACTATTTGTATTATAAGCTACCCATTCTCCTGTTTCAATCTGAAAGTTTCTGCCTCCTTCGACAGCACTATACACCCCATTTCTCTGATTTTAAAACCATTTGTCGAACAGTGCAGTTTCCTTCAGATTGTCCATACACGTCTTTGTTAAACCCCCGTGCATCCTGTCGAAATGTATCGCTTAATTTTTGTTTTAACATCTTTCCCGTTCCTTCACCATACTATCTGACGGAATATTTAATTATTTTTTAATATTATCTTTAGAATTAATTAATGTAAAATCTACAGTATTTTACACGGTTTGAAGATGTTATCAACAGAAGGGCATGGTTCTCCACATTCCAGTGTGAACGCGTTTTTTCCAGGTCAAAAATCACTTTTTTATCTAATGTCCCATCATACTTTCCAAAAATACCCCGTATCCTTTGGTTGCATCCTGTACAAACACATGGGTAACCGCTCCCACCAGCTTTCCATTCTGGATGATGGGGCTTCCGCTCATCCCCTGCACAATCCCTCCGGTAATCGCCAGCAGCCGCTGGTCCGTCACCTGGAACTGAATTCCCTTATTCTCATTGGCGCTGTTTAAGTCCAGCTCCAGGATCTCGATGTTGTAAAATTCCCGCTCCCCGGATACGGCGCTGATGATCTGGGCTGGTCCGGTCTCAAGCTCCTGCTTCATTCCGATCTCCATCACCTGGGCGTCCTCCAGTCCAGAAGGGATCCGGTCTAAGGTGCCAAAAATTCCGGTCTGGGAATTGCCCTGCACCGTTCCCAGACAGAAGCTGGGCTGATAATCGATGACGCCTGCTAACTCTCCGGGCGCGCCCTTTTCTCCTTTGGTGATCCCTACGATCCGGGTTTCGTACAAAAGACCCTCGTCCAACCGGATCATGGTGCTGGTATCCACATCGCTGACAGGATGTCCCAGAGCGCCGTATTGCATATCCGGCGTAAAGTAGGTCATGGTTCCCACCCCGGCCAGATCGTCCCGCACCCAGATTCCCAGGCGGTACTCATCCCGCTCCGTCTGGACCGGCGTCACCTTAAGCCGGATCAGCTCATCTCCCCGCTGCACGCCCAGTACCAGCGTATTCCCGCCGCTGGCGTTCACCTTTTCCACCAACTGTTCCTTGCTGGTAATCACCTCATTGTCCACTGTTTTGATGTAATCGCCGCTTTGTATAATATGAAGGGCCGGCTCGTAGGTCATGCCGTCGATTCCGGTCACCCCGCTGGTGCCGATGGCAAGAATCCCCTCTGTTTTTACATAAATTCCCACAGGCGTGCCGCAGGGAATCACCATCTGTTCCCCCACCACCTCCACCGACACATCCTTTAAATCAAAGATGCCAAACAGCTTGCAGGAGATCAGAAACTCCCCTTCCCTGGCCGAACTGATAGTGAAGCTATCATTCATATTGATCAATGACGGACTTGAATCCCCCAGATTCGTATGGACTTCCCCGGAAACCTTCGGGCTCTGGTTGGTGAACACCTCCACCTCTCCCGGCTGTATCTGGCCCGTTACCGGCACGCCCAGGTCAAAGGTTTCCTCCCGCCCTGCCACAATCCGGATCTTATCCGGGATGGCTTCCAGCATCAGGACATAAAAAAAATAAAAAAAGATGCAGATGAGAATCAGCCCCGAAAGGCCCAGCCATCTGCACCGTTTTTGAAATTTGAAATTCCTCATAATCTCACATTCCTTTCCGGGCAAAGGACAGGCAGGATACGATCCTGCTTTGCCATTCTACACGGATAGTATATGGAAATTATCGCAATTCACTCTGGGATTTTGTTACAAATTATTTATTAAGAAAAATTTTAATTTTCTCCCTGTTTCACCGAAAGTGCCAGCGTGCGCATCTCAGCCGCGCTTTGACGCACCGCCTGCGTAATCTTCACGCCGCCGGTCATCCGGGCAAGCTCCGTGATCTTTTCTTCCTCCTTCAGGGGCTTGATGTTAGTAACCGTAGCGCCGTCCACCACATTTTTTTCAATGAGGTAATGGTGATCCGCCATCGCCGCGATCTGGGGCAGATGGGTAATACAGATCACCTGGTGGCTCCTGGCAATCACATTCATCTTCTCCGCCACCATCTGGGCCGTCCGGCCGCTGATCCCCGCGTCGATCTCGTCGAAAATCATGGTGCCGATCTTGTCGTTCTCCGCTAAAATCGTCTTAATGGCCAGCATAATACGGCTCAGCTCGCCGCCGGAGGCCACCTTGCCCAGGGGCTTTTTCGGCTCCCCCGGATTGGTGGAAATCATAAATTCCGCATCATCGATTCCATTGGCAGAATATTCCTTTTCCGCCCCGAACTCCATGGAGAAAGCAACGTCAAGGAAATTCAGCTCCGATAACGCCTTCGTGATCTCGCCGCACAGCTTTGCCGCATATTTTTTGCGGATCGCAGACACCTCGCCGCTGGACTTCTGAAGCTTTTCTTCTGCCTGGCGCAGCCGTTCCTTCAGGTCCTCCATGTACTGCTCATAATTCACCAGCAGCTCATAGCGCTTCTGCTTTTCTTCTTTGGCCTTAATCACCTCATCCACAGAAGCGCCATATTTTGATTTCAGATGATTGATCTGGTCCAGGCGCTGCTCCACCCGGTAAAATTCCTCCTGGGAAAATTCCGCGTCCTCCTGGTAGGAGGACAGCTCCCGGTTAAAATCGTTGAGCAGTCCGTCGATGTCCAGAAGCTGCTGCAAAAGCTGCTCTAAGGGGGGATCAAAATCGCTGACTGCGGAAAGCTTCTGTAAGGCCCGTCCCGTCTGCTCCGAAACGCCGTCCATACCGCCGGTAAGCTCATAAGCCTGGGCGGTGGCCTCTAAGATCCGTTTTCCATGGGAAAGACGGCGGTATTCCTGTTCCAGAGCTTCATCCTCCCCCGGAACCAGGGCGGCATCCTCAATCTCTCCGATCTCATACTCCAGAAAAGAGATCTCCCTGGCCCTGGCCGCCTCGTCGGTGGCAGCCTCCTCCAGCTCCTGGCGAAGCTTCCGGTAGCTGCGGTAACACTTGGCCATACGCTCCTTCTTATCTCCCAGCCAGGGCCTGGCATAGTCATCCAGGATCTCCAGATGCCTGTGCTTCTTAAGCAGGGACTGATGCTCATGCTGCCCGTGGATATCGATCAAAAGCGCCGCCACCTGGCGCATCTGGGAAGCGGAAACCGTCTCCGAATTGATCTTCCCCACACTGCGCGTTGCCGTGATCCGCCGGGACATAATCACCTGCCCCTCCTCCGGATAGACGTCCAGGGCCTTCAGTGGTTCCTCCAGCTCCTCCGGCGTCGAGAACACCAGTTCTACCAGCGCGTACTCCGCGTTCTCCCGCAGCATTTCCTTTGGCACCTTCTCCCCCAGCGCCAGGTTCAGGGATCCGATAATAATGGATTTTCCTGCCCCGGTCTCCCCGGAAAGGATATTCAGCCCATCTTCAAACTCCACCTCGGCCTCCTCGATCAGCGCCAGATTTTTCACATGCAGACTTTGTAACATGTTACCTCCTTCTACTCCTACTCACCAACAGTTTCAGCCCTCCGTAATCCTCCGGAGACGCTCCATCAACTGCACCGTATCCTCCACGGTGCGGACCGCGCACATAATGGTATCGTCGCCGGCAATGCTGCCTACGATCTCCGAACAGTCCATATGATCCAAAGCGGCCGCCACCGCCATCGCCATGCCGGATACCGTCTTAATCACCAGAATGTTCTGGGCCATATCCATGGAAATAAACCCCTCCCGGAACACCCGGGTGTACCGCTCGTCCAGCTCCCGGCCGTTTTCCAGAAACGCCGTATACTTCTGCCGGCCGTCCCCCTGGGACACCTTGGTCAGCTTCAATTGGCGGATATCCCTGGAAACGGTGGCCTGGGTCACCGGGTAGCCCTCCTCCAGCAGCCGGGCCGACAGCTCCTCCTGGGTCTCAATATCGTATTTTCCAATCAATTCCAGAATCTTGGCATGTCTTCCTGATTTCATCCCCTCAGCTCCCTTCCTGCATTTTCTTCCGAAGTATTTCCAGAAAACTCCGGTTACTGAGTTTTAAAAATTTCGTACTGGCAGTGGAACGGCGGATCACAACCCGGTCCCCCACCGCCAACTGGGCGGCGCTCTCCCCGGCAAAGCTCACCTCCACCCGCTCGTCCCGCTCCAGACGCCTGGAGCCGATCTCAATGGTGATTTCATCCTCTCCCCCCAGCACAATGCTGCGGGAATTCAGGGAATGGGGGCTGATAGGGGTAATGACGAAAAGCTGGGCCTTGCGATCCACAATGGGCCCCCCTGCCGACATGCTGTAAGCCGTGGAGCCGGTGGGCGTGGCAATAATGATCCCGTCGGCGCTGTAGGTATTGAGATATTCTCCGTTGACGGATATAATCAGATTCACCACCTGCCCCAGACCGGAACGGTGGATCACAAAATCGTTGACGGCCCGGTGGGACTCCTGCTGCATCCCGCCCCGGATGCAGTAGCCATGGAGCATCATCCGCTCCTCAATCATGTATGTATCCTTTCTGAGGGCGTCGATGGCTTCATACACCGTCTGGCTGTCCAGTTCGCACAGATACCCCACATGACCCCGGTTCACACCGATCACCGGCACCTCCTCCTTTAGGAATTCATGGGCCGTACGGATCAGCGTCCCGTCGCCGCCGATACAGATCACGCACTCACAGCCCTCCGGCAGATCCCTGGGGTCCAGTTGATAGCCTTCCGTCTCATGCTTCTGGATCGCCTGATACTGGCAGACTCCGCCCTGGCTCACAATATATTGCTGCACCTTACGGGTCAGCCTCAATTCCTCATCCTTCTGTTCGTTTGTCACAATAAAAAAATGCTTCATACCTGTGAAAGGGTTTCATGAGCCGCAGCTACCACCGCCGCCGCATCCACCGTCTCCTCCAATCCTGCGCTTCCATCCTTGAAAAGATGAACCAGATATTCAATATTGCCCTCCGGCCCCTTGATGGGGGAAAATTCCAGATTTTTCACGGAAAAACCAAGCTCCCTGGCAAATCCAAGGACCTTTTCAATGACCTCCAAATGCACCTTGGCGTCCCGGACCACGCCCTTTTTCCCCACCTTCTCCCTCCCCGCTTCAAACTGGGGCTTAATCAGGCAGACCATCTGGCCCCCTTCCCGAAGGAGCTCCCGGGCCGGCAGAAGAACCTTGGTCAGAGAGATAAAGGAGACGTCCACCGAAGCGAAATCCAGCACATCGGCGATATCCTCCGGCGTCACATAGCGGATATTGGTCTTCTCCATGCACACCACCCGGGGATCCTGCCGCAGCTTCCAGGCAAACTGTCCGTAGCCCACGTCCACCGCGTAAACCTTCTTTGCCCCGTTCTGGAGCATACAGTCCGTAAAGCCCCCGGTGGAAGACCCGATATCCATACAGACGCAGTTTTCCAGGGAAAGCCCGAACTGCGCCATGGCCTTCTCCAGCTTCAGGCCGCCCCGGCTCACATAGCGCAGGGCATTGCCCCGGATCTCAATGACCGCCCCGCTGTCAAAGGAGGCCCCCGCCTTATCCTCCCGCTGTCCCTCCACAAACACAATTCCCTCCATAATCATGGCCTTGGCCTTTTCCCGGGAGGGCGCCAGGGCACGGGACACCAGAAGTACATCCAAACGCTCTTTCATGCTTTTTACAGGCCGATATACTCCGCCAGCAGCCGTTTTGCCACCGACTCCGCGTCAATACCGGTTTCCTTTCTCAAAATATCAACATTGCCGTGCTCCACATACTCGTCGGAGATCGCAATAGGCAGAACGTGCGTTCTGCATCCGCATCGGCTGAGAAGCTGCACCACATGCTCCCCAAAGCCGCCGCTTAGCACATTTTCCTCCATGGGCACCAGAATCTTGTGCTCCCCGGCTAAGCGCAGCAGCAGCTCCTCATCCATAGGCTTTACAAACCGGACATTCACCAGCGTGCACTGGTAGCCGTCCTCCTTCAAGATCTCCCGTACAAGAAGGGCCGTCTTTACCATACTCCCTACCGCCAGCAGGGCGATCTCCGATTCATCGTAGAGCACCTCGCTCCTCCCGTATACAATGGGCGCGCGAAGCTCCTTTAACCCGTCAAAGGCTTCCCCTCTGGGATAACGCACCGCGATCGGATGTTCAAAGCCGATGGCAAATTTTAGCATATCCGACAGCTCCCACTT
>CATJBQ010000173.1 GCA_949738465.1 uncultured Lachnospiraceae bacterium | reverse complement strand
TTTTTGTTCCTGCCGGTTATTTTCCTGCCTTCAGGGGCAGGGAAGGAGGGACGGATGGTTACCACATAATCAATATTATGTGGTATTTTTATTTCACCGCCAAAAACCAGCGTTCTAAGATTGACACAGGCATAGGCCGGAAAGCCGCCGTTCCTGTTCCTCGCTGCTGACAAGGGTGTAGATTCTGGTGGTGTTAATGTTCGAATGTCCCAGCAGGTCCGCCAGATGACAGATATCTCTTTCTACCTTATAAAATGTAATCGCAAATAAATGCCGCAGGTTATGGGGAAATACTTTACTGTCCTCCACCTTCGCTTTTTTGCAGAGCTTTTTCATAGCATGGAAAATATTGCTGCGGTCCATGGGCTTGCCGGTCTTCGTGACAAACACGCTGCCAAAGGTGATGCCTCTTTTTTTCGTATAATCCTTAAGCATGTTACACAATTCCAGCGGCAGCAGCACGGTACGGACCTTGCCCTTCAGCGTAACCCGGGCGCGCCTGCTGTGAAGTGCGGATACCGTAATGAACGCCAGTTCGCTGATGCGGATGCCGGTGGCGCAGATGGTCTGCATAATCAGGCAGAGACGCTCGTCGCCCTCCTGTTTCGCCGTCTCCAGAAGACGCTCGTACTCCTTTCTGGTCAGCTCCCGCTCCCGGCTGCGGAACGCTTCCTTCTGCAGCTTGAAGGATTTTACAACGCATTCCTCCCGGCCGATCTGCCGCAGAAAATAGTTGACGGCCGCCAGCATGGAATTGGCGCTGCTGATTTCATAATTTTTTTCCAGATAGCTCTTGTATCCGATCACGACTTCTTTTGTAAGTAATGCTCCCTCTCCGCTGTAATGGATGAAGGCCCTCACGTCCCGGCAATATTTGCTGATCGTCGCCTTGCTCTTTTCCTCCTCCTTCATACTCTGCTCCATCTGCAGGATCATGTCGTAATTTAGCTTTTCGGTCATCATTGGTACCTCCTGTATTTTTTAATAGGATTAGTATATCCTTTTCCAGAAAATTTTGTAAATTGTTTCTGGAAAATATGACTCAGAAGATGATTCCTTTCTGCTCTGTGTGCAAAAAAAGGAACGGCGCAGCTAAAAAGCTACGCCGTCCATTCTTACGATTACCCTATAAGTTTCTCTAAAATCCGTCTGCTTTCTTTTTCCAATTCTGGAAGATCTTTTCCACAACTGTAATCTGTCACCTCCCCCTACTCCTGCAACAACTCCAACGGCCTCCCGCGCGTCACCAGAACGGCTCCGGCTATGGTTCCCGCAAGGCCGCCCAGAAAATAACAGCCTGCTGCCATTGCCATCCCGCCAGGCTCCGGCATGGCGGTCTGAAACGCCGCCAGTCCTGCGCCGGCCGCCATGCCGGCCAGATATAAGATGAACAGCTCCAGAATCAGAATCAGCCTGACCGGAAAGATACCGATCCCCAGCACCCGCAGGATCGCCGCCTCCCGCCGCCGCTGGAGCAGAAACAAAACGGAAAGCCCGATGGCTGCCAGAAAAGACACCACATTCGCCAGCGGATACAGGATCTCCAGCAGCATGATATTTTTCTCCATGGCCTCCGCCGACTGCACGAGCTCCCGATCCCGGATTAAAAATTTCAGTGGCAAAAGCCCCGCCCCGATTCCCTCTACAATCTCCTTTCCGTCAGCCCGGAAGCTGTCGAGCTCCCGGTTCTTTTCCGGATCCAGGGTAAACAATGCCATGGTGTAATAGGGCGTTCCTCCCTCCATCCTTGCAAGAAGCGACATGGGAACCAGAATTCCCGACCCTCCGGTTCCGGTATGAAATCCTCCCGCCTTGACCGTTATGGCAAAAAGGATGGTTTTCCCGTCCTCATCCAGCATCATAAACTCAAGCTTCTCTCCCGGCGTAAGCTCCCAGTCATCCCAGAAAGCCTTGGGCACAACGATACTGCAATATTCGGCCTGCTCATACTCCTCCTCAAAAAGCGTTTCATCATATCCGGACGCATATTGGATCTGCACATCATTCCAGGGCTGTGCCAGATACTGTTCCATCTCCGAAGCCGCCAAAAGCCGGACCGGCTGCGGCTGCTCCTGTCCATTTTCCCGCCCCATAAAGCACTCTGCCCCTGCCTCCAGGTATTGGTCCTTGATAACTCCGGTTTCCCAAAGCTGCTTTACGGCCCGATGGCTGATATAGGCCCCTCCATGGCCAGATACGCTGCTCCCGCTGTTCTTCATGATGATCTCCGCCCCCACCTGCGTGGTGCAATACAGCCTGTCCAGTTCCTGCCGGCTCCTTTCAAGCGACCGGTGCAGCCAGCAGGACGCCGTAATAAAAATAGCGGATGCCAGCAGCGCGAACAGGGTCCGCAAGGAAACATGGCGCAGATAACGGCCCACAAACCGGATGGCAGGCACAAGCATCCCCTTGCCGGAGCCTCTGGTCCCACGGCTGGAGGCGCCGGCCCCATGACCGGCCAGGTCCGCCGGTTTTCTGTCCGTCCACGAGGGGACGCCGGGGAGCCCATCCCCCTTCTCCCGGGCCTTCGTCTGTGTTCTGCCGGCTCCGGTCTTTGTCCGCCAGGCCAGGCCGCCCTGAAGGATGCCAAGCACCGGCTGGCGGGCATAAAAAAACGTTCCTGCCAGCACGGCAAGTATCAACACCAGCCAGATCAAAAGGCAGATTCCCACAAACCAATGCACCGGAAGCGCAACAACGATGCCCTCCTTCAGGGCCGCCATGGTTTTTTTGGCCTGCCCGAAACCATAGTTCCAGGCCGCGCC
>CATJBQ010000172.1 GCA_949738465.1 uncultured Lachnospiraceae bacterium | reverse complement strand
GCAAGCACATTGGCCACCCGGGTATCCACCTTCCGGGAATAGGTCTGGCCAGACACCGGATAACACTCCGAAAAGCCCATCTTTTGGGCAATCATCGGATCAATCCTGTCAATGGTCTCCTGATCCCCGTCAAACAGCTCCAGAAAGCTTGCCTGGGTACCCGTGGTCCCCTTGGAGCCCAAAAGCTTCATGGTGGACAGCACATGGTCCAGATCCTCCAGATCCAGGCAGAATTCCTGCATCCACAGTGTGGCCCGTTTGCCTACAGTTGTAGGCTGCGCCGGCTGGAAATGGGTGAAAGCAAGGGTGGGCTGGTTTTTCTGCTCCCCGGCAAACCTTGCCAGCTTCGCCAGCACATTAATCAGCTTCCGGCGCACCAGCTTCAAACCCTCCGTCATAACGATAATATCCGTGTTATCTCCCACATAGCAGGAGGAGGCTCCCAGATGAATAATGCCTGCGGCCTTGGGGCACTGCTGCCCGTAGGCATAGACATGGCTCATCACATCGTGGCGCACTTCCTTTTCCCGGGCCTTCGCCACCTCATAATTGATATCCTCCGCATGGGCCTTAAGCTCATCGATCTGCTCCTGGGTAATCACTGGCCTGCCGTTCTGGGACAGGCCCAGCTCCATCTCCGTCTCCGCCAGCGCGATCCATAGCTTTCTCCAGGTACGGAATTTCATGTCCTGGGAAAAAATATACTGCATCTCCTTGCTGGCATACCGCTCCGACAAGGGGCTTGTGTATCTGTCTGTCGACATTGCATATCCTCCGTTTCTCTTAACTGATCCTGCCGCTCTCCGCCTCTCTGGCTTAAAACCGGAGGCTTTCGGCTACCTCTGATATTCTCCGCGGATATCCTCCGTGGGAGGCTTCATGGGATAACGGCCCGTAAAGCAGCCCCGGCAGATGGGCAGTCCCTCCACCAGCTCGGAAAGCCGCTCTATACGCAGATATCCCAGGCTGTCGGCTCCGATCAGCCCACAGACCTCATCCACCGTATGGTTGCAGGCAATCAACTGCTCTCTGGCCGGTACGTCCGTCCCAAAATAGCAGGGCCACAAAAAAGGCGGTGAACTGACCCGCATATGGACCTCCCTCGCTCCGGCCTCCTTCAGCATCCCCACAATCTGGTCCGAAGTAGTTCCCCGGACGATGGAATCGTCCACCATGACAATCCGCTTGTCCTTCACCATATCCTTCAGCACATTCAGCTTCACCCGGACGCTGGACTCCCTGGCGCTCTGTCTGGGCTTAATAAAGGTCCTGCCCACATAACCATTCTTGGCAAATGCCATCCCATAGGGGATCCCCGATTCCAGGGAATACCCCAATGCCGCCGCGTTGCCGGACTCCGGCACGCCCACCACCAGATCTGCCTTCACCGGAGAATCCATGGCAAGGAACCGTCCCGCCCGGATTCTGGACTGGTAGACGCCCACGCCGTCGATCTTACTGTCAGGCCTTGCAAAATAAATATACTCAAAAATGCACCGGGCCTCCCGCTCCGTAGGCAGGCACATGGAACAGTCCGAAACGATACCGCCCCCCTGTGTAATGGTCACCACCTCGCCCGGCAGCACATCCCGGACAAACTCTGCATTCACCGTATCCAGCGCACAGCTCTCCGAGGCCAGGATATAGGCATTATCCCGCTTCCCAATGCACAATGGCTTAAAGCCATAAGGATCCCTGGCCCCGATCAGCTTTCTCGGGCTCATCACCACCAGGGCGTAAGCCCCCTGGATCTTCCTGCAGGCCCGTCCCACCGCTTCCTCCACCGTAGCGGAATTCAGACGTTCCCGGGCGATATGGTAAGCGATCACCTCCGAATCGATGGTGGTCTGAAAAATCGCTCCGGTATACTCCAGATCATGGCGCAGCTCATTGGCATTGATCAGATTCCCGTTATGGGCCAGCGCCAGCGTCCCCTTCACGTAATTCAAAACCAGAGGCTGGGCATTCTCCCGGGTGGAAGCCCCCGCCGTGGAATAGCGCACATGGCCCACGCCAATGTCCCCCTTCATTTCTTCCAGGGCTTCCTGGGTAAACACCTCATGAACCAGCCCCATTCCCTTGTGGGAGGCCACCCTCCCCTTGGGACCCGAGGTATCGCTGACGGCAATACCACAGCTCTCCTGTCCCCTGTGCTGCAGGGCAAAAAGCCCATAATAGATGGTGGAGGCCACGTCTCCACCATCAAAATCATACATACCGAATACACCGCATTCCTCGTGCAGCCGGCCATCATATTGTCCGTACATCCTCATCCTCTTGCCTATGCAAGGCCGATTCTTCGAAATACTTCCTGGTAAGCGCCTTCCACATTCCCCATATCCCTGCGGAAACGATCCTTATCCAGCTTCTCCCTGGTCTTGGAATCCCACAAACGGCAGGTATCCGGGGAAATCTCATCCGCCAGGATAATCTGTCCCTGATACCGCCCAAACTCTATCTTGAAATCGATCAGATCGATGCCGGCATCCTGGAAGAACTTCTTCAGCACGTCATTGACCTTGAAGGCATACTTTGTGATGGCCTCGATCTCCTCTCTGGTGGCCGCCCCGATGGCGATGGCAAAATAATCGTTAATCAGCGGATCCCCCAGAGCGTCGTCCTTATAGCTGAACTCCAGGGTCGGAGCAAGCAATGGGCTTCCCTCCTCGATGCCAAGCCGCTTGGAAAAGCTGCCTGCCGCCACGTTGCGGATAATCACCTCCAGAGGAACGATCTCCACCTTCTTCACCGCTGTCTCCCGGTCGGAAAGCTCCTCAATATAATGCGTCGGCACGCCTTCCTTCTCCAGCACCTGCATCATATAATTGGCCATCCGGTTGTTGATAACGCCCTTTCCCACAATGGTTCCCTTCTTCTCCCCGTTGAATGCCGTCGCGTCATCCTTGTAGTCCACGATCAGCACGTCCGGGTCCTCTGTCTTATAAACCTTTTTCGCTTTTCCCTCATAGAGCAAATCCAATTTTTCCATTTTTCCACCTGTCCTTATCACGCTGTTTATTGGTTGATTTTCAAGCAGGGCAGTCCCCTGCCCTTTACGAACATTATATAACATCTAAATTTCCCAAGTCAATGAATTTGACAACAGATTGTAAAATTGCCATGTAGAAATTTTCCCGATTTTGTCCCCCAATTTGTGCATTTTCCTTGGAAACTTGTAATGATCATAGAAATATGCTAGAATAAAAACATGTATTTCACTGATTGTTAAAATTTTCACATATATCATATAGAAAAGGAAACATCCCCATGAAATTAATTATTACGGATCTTACGCAGTTTCACATCCCGATAGAGGGAGAATATAAGCTCATCCATCCCCGGGAAAGCATCCACCACTGCGTGGGCTGTTTCGGCTGCTGGGTGAAAACGCCGGGCGTATGTGTCATCCACGACGGCTACGAGAACACCGGGTTTGACATGGGCTGCTGCCAGGATCTGATCCTCATCAGCCAATGCTGCTACGGCAGTGTAAGCCCCTTTGTGAAAATGGTGCAGGACCGGGCCATCTCTTACATCCACCCGGATTTTGTGCTCCGGAAAGGAGAGATGCACCACAAGCGCCGCTACAAAAACGTTATCTCCCTGTCTGCTCATTTTTACGGCGATCCGATCACCGACCGGGAAAAAGAAACGGCCAGGAAGCTCATCGCAGCCAATGCGGACAATTATGACGGACAAGTCGGGCAGGTCTGCTTTTACCGCTCAGCAAAAGAATTGGAGGGTATCACCTTATGAAAATCGCTTTGATCAACGCAAGCCCCAAAACCGGACGCAGCGCCAGCGCCTCTCTCCTGGCAGATCTGTCCGCTTTCCTTTCCGGATCCGCCAGTCTTGTGGAGATAGGACTGCACGACGCCACACTGCCCGGACAATTCCTGCAGGAACCCGGCGATATTGACGTACTGGTGTTTGCATGTCCCCTTTATGTGGATGGCCTCCCGGGCCACCTTTTGTCCTGCCTTCTCCAACTGGAGCAGGCGTTCGTAACGGGCCCCGTTCCCGCGGTCTACGGAATTGTAAATTGTGGTTTTTATGAGGGAATACAGGCGGAAACCGCCTTAGAGCTTTTCGAAAACTGGTGCCGGAAAGCCGGCCTGGTCTGGGGCGGCGGGATCGGCGTGGGCGGAGGCGGCGGACTGGATCAGATGCCTTCCTCCAAAAACGGCCCGAAGGCGCCGGTTCTTCATGCCCTTGAACAACTGGCCGGGGAGATCCTGCAAAAAGAATCCCCCCAGAACCATTATGTATCCGTTGCCTTCCCCAGGTTCCTGTACAAGCTGGCCGCACAGATGGGCTGGCGGCGGTCGATCAGGGCAAACGGCGCTTCCCCAAAGGATCTGGGCCGCACTCCTTCTGCCCCTACTCCATATCCTCCAGCCTGATCCTGGAAAACACCATATCATACCCGTCGTTCCCGTAATTCAGGGAACGGTTCACACGACTGATGGTGGCTGTCGATGCGCCGGTCTTCTCAGCAATATCCAGATAAGTCTTGGAAGCCCGCAGCATCCTGGCCACCTCAAAACGCTGAGACAGGGAAAGCAGTTCGTTGACCGTGCAGATATCCTCGAAAAAGGTATAGCACTCCTCCTTATTCTCCAGACTTAAGATTGCCTCAAACAAATGATCCACTGCCTCTGTCCTGATCTTTTTGCTCATTGCCGCTACTCTCCTTTGCTTCGTTATCCACTAGAGATTTTACCATACTAAAGTTGTAAAGTAAACTATCTTTTGCCATAATTCAGATATTTTTTCAGAAGCGCGGGGCGGGCATTGACCACCAGTTCCTCCGGGAAATCCATCTCTGAAAGCAGTTGATGGGCCAGGCTGTGCACAGCCACATCCAGGTCCACATGGGCGTCGGAATCGATCACAACCGGGGTGTGGTATTTCTTACAGGCCGTAAGCATGGCACGGTAATGCTCCGCCGAATCCGCCCGGTAGCTGCCGGGAGCCAGAGAGGAATTGTTTACCTCCAGAAGCACCTGCTGCTCTGCCGCTCCCCGGGCCAGGGCATCGTAATCCACCGGATAGCGCCCGTCGTCCGGGTGGCCGATGATATGAATAAAGGGATTCTCCATCGCCTTCAGATACGCCCTGGTATTCTCCTCCTTACTGCCGCCCGAAAAGCATGGCGTATGCATGCTGGCAATGGCAAGGTCAAGCTGCGCCAGCGTATCCTGGGGCAGATCCACATGTCCCTCAAAATCCAGTATATTCAGCTCCGCTCCAAAAAGCACCGTAATCCCTTCCCGTTCCCTGGGCAGCACCTTCAGATTCTGAAAATACATGGCGGTGCAGCTTCCCGGCATGGCCGGCGCATGCTCCGTGATTCCATAAAATTCCAGCCCGCGCTTTTTTGCCGCCTGCACCATCTCCTGGATGGTATTGTAGGCATGGCCGCTGGCGATAGTATGTGTATGCAGATCGACGACATCTCTCATTTTCCCGCTTACTCTCCTTCATTTTCACAGTATTTTTCATTTTCAATCACAGGATCTTCTATAATCTTATCAAAATCGAAAACCAAATGCAAGTTTTCTGCATAGAATACGATAGATTATAAAAAAGGGAGCTTTTTATTTATGAAAAAATTTCAATCCATGACGTTATGCCTGCTGCTGTTTTCTTCCCTCCTGCTGTCCGGCTGCGGAGCCAAAGGCAGTGGCAGCCATGCAGGAAATGCCAGCATCACCTTAAATGAAGTGGCCCATTCCATTTTTTATGCGCCCATGTACGTGGCCATTGAGGAAGGATATTTTGCCGAGGAAGGCATCGATCTTACGCTGGTCACCGGCTTTGGCGCCGACAAGACCATGACCGCTGTCTTAAGCGGCGAAGCCGACATCGGCTTCATGGGATCCGAAACCACCATTTACACCTACAACGAGGGCGCCGAGGATTATGTGGTGAATTTCGCCCAGTTGACCCAGCGGGCCGGCAACTTCCTTGTAGCTCGCGAGCCTATGCCGGACTTTTCCTGGAGCGATCTTCTGGGGAAAAACGTTCTGGGCGGGAGAAAAGGCGGCATGCCGGAAATGGTATTTGAATATATCCTGAAAAAAAATAACATGAACCCCCAGACGGATCTTTCCATCGACCAGAGCATTGACTTCGGCTCTACGGCCGCGGCATTTTCCGGTGGGCAGGGGGATTTTTCTGTAGAATTCGAGCCCTCCGCCACCGCCCTGGAGCTGGAAGGCGCCGGCTACGTAGTTGCCTCCCTGGGCGTAGACTCCGGCTACGTGCCCTACACCGCCTTCTCCGCCAAGTCCAGCTACATTGAGGAAAATCCGGAAACGATCCAGCATTTCACCAACGCGCTGCAAAAGGGCATGGACTATGTCAACAGCCATACCCCGGAGGAGATCGCCCAGGCGATCCAGCCGCAGTTTCAGGAGACGGAGCTTTCCACCATCACCGCCATCGTGACCCGCTACTATGAGCAGGACACCTGGAAAAGCGATCTGATCTTCACCCAGGACAGCTTCACCCTTCTTCTGGATATCCTGCAGGAGGCCGGCGAGTTAACGTCCATCCCGCCCTATGAAGACCTGGTAGTGACAGATTTCGCAGAATCCGCCGCAAAATAACCGTTCCTGTAACCCATACGCATACACAAATAACCGTTCCTGTAACCCACGCGCATACAGGAAATAGCGGACGCAAACAGGGGAGCCCGGGCATCTTTGCCACAGGCTCCCCTGTTTGTTAATCTTTTAACACACTTTCCTTCCCCTCCGGCAGAATCAAAGCCAGAATAATCCCCACCAGAGCCGCCAGGGCCAGGCCGGAAATGGTCACGGTTCCCGACACCGGAATACTGTCGCAGCCGATGCCAATCACAAAAATCAACGCCGCGATCATCAGGTTGCGGCTGTCGCCGAAGTTCAGCCGGGAATTGATCAGAATACGCACACCCACGGCGGAAATCATACCGTAGAGCACGATGCCGATGGCTCCCGTCACCGGCGTCGGAATGCTGGTAATAAACCCGCCGATCTTGCCGAATATGCCTAAAATAATGGCAAACACCGCCGCAATGCGGATAATGGAGGGATCGTAATTTTTCGTCACCGCCAGCACACCGGTATTCTCCCCGTAAGTGGTATTGGCCGGTCCCCCCAGAAATCCGGCGAAGGCCGTTGCCAGGCCGTCTCCCAGAAGGGTTTTGTGGATGCCGGGATCCATCATGAAATTCTGCCCCACCACAGCGCCGTTTGTGGTAATGTCACCCACATGCTCGATCATGGTCACCACCGCGATGGGCGCAATGGCCAGAATGGCGTCCGCCCGGAAGGTGGGCAGGCAGATCAACTGATCCAGGATATTTTTATCCATAAAGGAGAAAAAGCTGGCGCTTCGTACCGCCGTAAAATCCGTAAAGCCCATGGGGATGCACACCAGAAATCCCACAATAATCCCAAAAAGAATCGGCATCAGATTAAAAATCCCCCTGGCAAACACGGAAATGACAATGATGGTAACCAGCACCAGAGCCGTCACCGCCACCGACTTCAAGGAAAATTCCCCGTTCCAGTAAAATGCATTGGAGATAGCCGAGCCGGAAAGCCGCAGACCGATTACGATAATGATAGGCCCGGTGACAATGGGCGGCAGCAGCTTATTTACCTTTTCATATCCCACAATCTTAATCAGAATGGCAAACACTACATAAATAGCGCCGGCAATGATCAGTGCCCCCTTCACCGCGGCTAATTTTTCCAGATAATCCGGATCCCCGATCCTGGACTCTCCGATAATAGCAATGATCCCTCCCATAAAAGCAAAGCTGGAGCCTAAAAATACCGGCACCTTGCGCTTTGTCACCCAGTGGAAAATCAAAGTCCCCACGCCGGCGCAGAACAGGGTAATAGATGTATTTAAGCCTGTCAGCGCCGGAACCAGCACAGTCGCCCCAAACATGGCCAGCACATGCTGGATCCCCAGAATCAATTTTTGTACGATTGATTTTTCTTTCATTCTATCTCCTCCTCCGTATCCCGACACGCCCTACAGCCCCAACAGCGTATCTACTGCCCCTTCCAGATAGGGATTCTCCAGCTCGTGGAATCTTCCCGCGTCCGCCAGAGACGCATATTCCGGATCCAGGGGCAGCCTGCCTAAAACCGGAACCCCGATTCCTGCCGATACTTCCGCGATATGGCTCTCCCCAAACAGCGGGATCTCCTTTCCGCAGTCCGGACATTTCAGGAAGCTGTAATTCTCCACCATGCCCAGCACCGGAATATCCATCATTCCCGCCATATTGATGGCTTTTTTGACGATCATCTGCACCAGCTCCTGGGGAGAGGTCACAATCACGATCCCGTCCACCGGAAGGGACTGGAATACCGTCAGGGGCACGTCGCCGGTTCCGGGCGGCATGTCCACCAGAAGATAATCCAGCTCGCCCCAGAACACATCGCTCCAGAACTGCTTGACCGTCCCCGCAATAATGGGGCCACGCCATACCACCGGCGCTTCATCATCCTCCACCAGAAGGTTCAGTGACATGATTTTGATGCCGTTCTCCGCCTCCATGGGCAGGATTCCCAGTTCATTCCCCCCCGTCGTTCCGTGGAGCCCGAACATTTTGGGAATGGACGGTCCGGTGATATCTGCATCCAGAATCCCCACCTTGTATCCCTTTCTCGCCAATTCCACCGCCAGGGACGCCGCCACAAAGGACTTTCCTACGCCGCCCTTGCCGCTGACCACGCCGATCACCTTTCCTACGCTGGAGTACTCATTCAGCTTCTCCAGAAAACTCTGGGGCGCTCCCCCCTCCTTGCTGGGACATCCTTCGCAGCTCTCCCGGCTGCAGCTTCCTGCACTGCTGCAGGCACTATTCTCTGCCATTTGTCATACCTCCGTATTTTTTAATAAAACGGCTTTCTTGCCGCATATTATAAAATCTGCCGTCCCGGCTTCTCACCATTCTGTTTGGCGGCAAATATTTTTTCAAAGCCCTCCTTGTAGGGAGCCCTTACCACACCATATTCTGTCACAATTCCGGAAATTAATGTATGATCCGTCACATCAAAGGCCGGATTGAACACCTTGACCTCCTTCGGAGCCATGGAATGCGTATACCACAGATCCGTTACCTCCCGGGCCGGACGTTCCTCAATCACAATCTCCTCCCCGGTGGGCGTCGCCATGTCGATGGTGGACGTGGGCGCGCAGACATAAAAAGGGACGCCATAGAGTCTGGCCGCAGCCGCTGCTAAGGAGGTGCCGATCTTATTGGCCGCATCCCCGTTGGCCGCCACCCGGTCGCAGCCCACAAATACGGCGTTGACCCAGCCCTTTTTCATCACCAGGGCCGACATGTTGTCGCAGATTAACGTCACATCCACCCCGGACTGACAAAGCTCATAGGCCGTCAGCCTGGCTCCCTGTAAGAGCGGGCGCGTCTCGTCGGCAAATACGCGGAATGCGTATCCCCGCTCCTGGCCCAGATAAATGGGCGCCGTAGCCGTCCCGTACCGGCTGGCCGCCAGCTTTCCCGCATTGCAGTGGGTCAGGATCCCGTCCCCCGGCTTCACCAGCTTTAAGCCAAATTCACCGATGGCGCGGCAGACCTCGATGTCCTCCCTCTGGATCGAGACGGCTTCTTCCCGCAGCCTCCTGCGGATCTCCGCCACCGGCAGGCCGCGGCCGGCAAGGCAGACCTGCTCCATGCGGTTCAAGGCCCAGGACAGATTGACGGCCGTGGGCCGGGCCGAATCCAGATATTCCTTCTGCCTCTGAAATTCCCGGTAAAATTCCCCGAAGCTGTCCTGGGGCATCCCGGCGGTGAGCACATAGATCCCGTAAGCTGCCGCCACACCGATGGCGGGGGCGCCCCGTACCTTCAGAAAATAGATGGCCTCCCAGATCTCCTGGGCCGTTTTCAGGGAAATCAGCTTCCGTGTCTGTGGAAGCAGCGTCTGGTCGATGATCACCACCGCATTCTGTTCCTCATCCAGGGAAACGGTATCGTAATCCATGATTGTATTTTTCTGATCTGCTCCCACCGCATCAATCCTCCTGCCTCACATGCCCAAGCACCTGCACCAGCACCCGGGAAATCACGCTTCCCACAAGGAAGCAGGCCGCCGCCTCGATCAGGCCGTTGATTCCTACAAAGACCACCACAAAAGCCAGCACGTTGTTCCCAACCTCCATCTGCGAGGCCATCTGCTGGATAAAATCCGTCCGGAAAAAGCACAGGCACAGCAGCGTCATAAAAAACACGGTATTGCAGACAGGGCAGGCCAGATTGGCCGCATAATAAGAAATCTTCTTCGTATGCTTTCCCTTCTGCATCACGCAGAACACCAGTCCCGCGATCCAGCCTGCCAGAACCCTGGTAGGCACACAGACCAGAAAGGTTGCGACAGGGTTGATGCCCAGCAGCGTGGTTCCAAAAAAATCCAGTCCGAAACAGCGGGCAAAGCTGGTGATTCCAAATACGCCTCCCAGCACCGCGCCTCCCAGCGGCCCCATCAGCACCGCGCCCACTGCCACCGGCACCACAATCAAGGTAATCTCCAAAGCCGGCGTAATCCGGATATATCCGATGGGCGTAAAGGCCATCAGCAAAATGATCGCAACCAGCAGCGCCATCTGCACCAGATATAGTGTTCCTTTTTTCTTCATCTCATTTCCTCCCCATACACTTTAACTCCTCTATCATAGTACAAAAATTATAAAAATTCAAGAAAAAATATAAAGTCTTTCTTAAGCTTTTGCTTTTGGGG
>CATJBQ010000171.1 GCA_949738465.1 uncultured Lachnospiraceae bacterium | reverse complement strand
CTTTGAACCGTTCTATGGTGTGGAGAAAGGAGCCCTCCCTTTTTATATGTATTTTCAGTCCTTTTTCTGCCAGTGGAAGCATCTGTTCCCGAAAGCCCTGGAACCAGTATTTGTCGTAGTGCTCCGGATTCAGATAGGGGGCAATGTGATATGTTGTTGCGCCCAGAGGAAAAGGCTTTTCTAAAAATTCATGGGTAGGGATTGGGGGCGTGGAGGCGTTTGTAAATTCCCGGATGGCCGCGCAAGCCGTATCCAGCAGTTCCATATTGTCATACAGATCCAGGAAAACCCGCTCCATGCCGCGGTATTTATCGAACAAATGATCGATGGGAGAGTAGTACATAGAGGTATAATTCCGCATGCCCCGGGCTTCCAGTTCCAATTCCAATATGCTTTTTTCCTGTGTTCTGTCTGCTCTGTCTCCGGCCGGTCTGAGGCCGTTTAAGGGGATGCGCAACGGTATGATCCGGTGCTGGCAGATGGCCGTTTCCGCCACCAGCTCACTGAATCTTGCGCAGCGGTCTGCACATTTCGCGGCCTCCCGCAGTTGCCGGTATGCTTCAGACCGGCTTTGGTCAAACGCCGGAATACGCGTTTTGGGGATATATTCCTGGCTGAAATATTTAAAATTGCCAATCAGAATCTCATATTCCTCGTCAGTCATAAACCGATGGCCGGCCTGCTTATGCTGCACGGTACATTTGTCTTCGTGCAGAACGTAGGCGTCAGTTCCAAGCGCCTGGTAGGCGTCGTAAGGCTCGTAAAATCCTGCGTTCATGGTAAAATCAAATTCAATATCATCCATGAACCGGCAGTAAGCCTCTGCATTTTTCTGGGGATCCCCGATGACATCTTCCAGCGTAACGCCTGCATAACCATAGGGCCAGTTGAGGTAATCAAAGCCCACCGGAACCTTTTCCGGTTCCCGGAAACTGGCCGCATCCAGAATATTTCCGGCTCTCCACTGAAACAGGTCCATACTGTTCTCGTTCATAGCATTCGCTCCTTATCCGTTTTTTTTATTTTAACCGATGGAAAGAGAAGTGTAAAATACCTGATTACGCCTGCCATATGCTTTACAGGCATATGGCAGGCGAATACGATCGGAGGGCTTTCATGATTCCGCTTTTATTTTTGAAAGATAATCCAGAAAAAGAGATAAGGAATATTTTTTGTTCTGTGGAGTCCAGGCACATTCAATATAGGAGTCCTGTTGTATAAATTCTTCCACGGGAAATTGCTTCACCTGATCCGTTATCGGGATTCGTGAGTTTAAGAAAGCGCATTTGTCCGAAATATTCAGCCACATCAGAATGTTTTCAATATTCCGCACATAAAAAATATTGGGATAAAACCCGCCGTATTTTTTACAGCATTCGATGATATAGTCCCGTCCAGGCTGATAGCCCGGCTCGCTGGTCAAAAGAAGCTCCTGGGAGGCCATATCCTTAAAATAGATCTTTTCTTTTTGAGAGAGCGGATTGCATTTGGGAATCAGCCATGCAGGACGGCAGGGGATGGATTCCACCCGCTGCCGATCCTGCCAGCCCTGGAGCTGGTGATCAAATGCGATAATTGCGTCCAATTTTTCCAACTGCATTTCCGCCATCAGCTCCTGAATGGGGCATCGGCTGAACGAAAGGCGGATGTTGGGATGTGTTTTTTGGAAATAGCGGATACTTTCTGCTATCAGTTCATCGATAAACATTCCGGAGACAAGCCCGATATATAAAGCGTCGCTGTAGCCTTCTCCAGCCTGTTTTGCCTTTCCGACGGATTCCTGATACTGTGTCAGAAGCTTTTTAAATTCTTCATATAGTACCGTTCCTGCTGGTGTCAGCTTCAGTCCCTTTTTGCTGCGGAGAAACAACTGGAGGTTGTATTCCTCCTCCAGATTGCGCATCTGGCGGCTCAAGGTGGGCTGGGTAATGTACAGGTGCTCAGCAGCCTTTCGAAAGCTGAGGCAGGATGCAGTTTCTACATAGTATTTGATTTGGTCAATATTAGGCATTGGTCATTGCTCCTGCGAAAAAGATTCGTTCTTATAACTCATTCCTCCACCAAAGCCAGCGCATCAAAAGGACACACCGCCACGCAGGCCGGAAGCATCCCGGCCTTTACCCGCTGGTTGCAGCCGTCGCACTTGAGCATTTTCCCATCCAGGCCCATGGCAGGCGCTCCGTGGGGGCAGGCAAAAGCGCAGCTACGGCAGCCGATACAGTTGGTTGTATCGAACACTGTAAACCCGGTTTCGGGATCCTTAAAAAGACATCCGGAGGGACAGGCGGGGATACAGGGGGCCTCGTCGCAGTGCTCGCAGGCGTGGGAGTAGTAGCCGAACTTTTCCTCCGGATGAAGCCGGCTTTCCCGGGTAAAGGTCCGGCGAAGGGGGAACTGACCCTCCTCCACCAGAATGTCGTTCTGGTCCATGCAGGCAATGGCACAGGCGCCGCAGGCCACACATTTTGTTTCGTCAAAGGTAATCTTATAGCTCATGTAGTTTCCCTCCTTCTTCCTCCCGGTCAGCGGACGTTTGGGGAGATGTTTCGTCCCGTTGGATCCGGCAGCGGATCTGCTTGAAGCTTGGGAATCCGCTGTAGGGATCGTTTTCCGTGTTGGGGACCAGCTCGTTGGCATTGGCTTCGGCGTATCCATGGAACATATGCAGATCTCCCCGGTTGGCGCTTAAGGTCAGGTTGGCCTTAAGATGCAGGGCAGCAGCAGTGGTGGATACGGTTACTGGATCTCCCTGGGAGATGTGAAGATCTGCGGCATCCTCCGGGTGGATATCCACCATGGGCTCTGGCCGGAGACTCCTCAGCCACGGGACATCGTGGCAGCGGGAATGGATGGCGTGGGGCAGCCTTGCACCGGCCATCAGGGTGAAGGGATATTCCGTCTTGTCGCAGGCGTTGTCTCCATCAAACCACACCGGCAGAGGGTCTAAGCCGGCGGCGGGATCGATTGCGGCGATCCGGGTGCTGTACAATTCCAGCTTTCCGCTGGGCGTTTCTATGCCCTTTGCCAGATAGCTTCCGGGAGGCGTCGGTTTAAAATGTTTGCTGCGTACCGGGGTTCCGGTGCGTCTTGCTTCGTCAAGCTCCTCCTCATTTCCTGCAAATATGTAGCGGACACAGGCGTCGTAGCCCTGCATCAGAAGTTCGTCTCCGGTATCCAGAAGCTTCGCCAGCTCGGCGATAATCTCCACATCCGACCGGCAGTCGCCTACCCGGTCGATGGCCTGCTGTGTGTAGGCGATAAATCCGCCGGGGTAAGCTTTGACCTCGCCCCGTTCGAAGGAGGAGCAGGCCGGCAGAACCACATCTGCGTACCGGCAGGCGTCGGTCCAGAACAGATCGGTGGCAAACATAAAATCCAGTTTTTCCAGGGCCTTAAGAAGCTGGCTGGTCTGGGGGAACATCCGGGTATTCATGCCAAAGGCGGCCAGGGCCCGGATGGGATAGGGATCTTCGCTTAAAATCTGGCGGGTCAGGTCCATGGCCTGGCCGTCGTGATTCATGTCGTACCAGAGGGGGAAACGCTTCTGCCCTACCAGTGGCAGCCGCTCCGGCGTCCTGGTCTCGAAAATGAATTCCTCCTCCCGGGTGTCGAAGCCGGCCCCCATCTCCAGAAAGGTATCGTAGACGGGCGCAATACCGCCTGGCTGGTCTACATTTCCGATCAGGATGTTTAAGGCCATAATGGCACGGCAGGTGTTGAGACCGTTTTTGTGATGGGTGATTCCGGTATTGGTGGAAACGGAGCAGGGCTTCGTCTCCGCGATCATCTGGGCGGCACGGAAAATGTCCTCCTTCGGTACGCCGGTGATGCGCTGGGCCGTTTCTAAGTCGTACTGCGCCACCATCCTGCGGTATTCCTCAACACCCAGTACATAGGTATCGAGAAATTCCTGATCCTGCCAGTTGTTGTCTAAAATGATCTTTGCCATGGCGTGTGCCAGGACGCCGTCGGTTCCGATTCTGGGCCGCAGATAAAGATCCGCCAGCTTCTCGGAAGCCTGGGTTCTCCTCACGTCAATGATGATGATTTTAACGCCCTTGTCTTTGCTGGCGGCAAATCCCCGGCCGGCTAAGTAGGCATTGATGTAAGGATTGCTGCCCCAGCCCACAAGCAGTCTGGGGCGGCCCATCATGTCGGGCCGCATATCCCGGCCAAAGGTGAGGTTGTTGGCCATCCAGCCGGATTTGTAGCAGGTGCTGGATTCTGTCATATAGTTGTGGCCGCCGAAACTGTGGCAGAGCCGTTTCAGCCAGGGACGGTACCATTTGCTGTAGCCGGTGTACCAGACGATGCTGTCGGGATCGGATTCGGCTTTGATTTTTTTCAGGTTCTCCGCAATAAGGCCCAAGGCTTCCTCCCAGGTTGCGGTGCGGAATGCATCGCTTCCTTTGGGGCCGGTACGCACCATGGGGGAAAGAATCCGGTCCTTCCGGTAAATGTACTGGCGGTTGGCGGCGCCCTTGGTGCAGAGCTTGCCGTTGCTTCCCGGATAGCCCGGCGTTCCCTCCACCTTCAGGAGGCGTCCGTCCTTCACATAAGCGTTGACGCCGCAGTGGGCTCCGGGGGCGCAGATATCGCACATGGTGCGGCGGATTTCAATGCCGGTTTCAGGGCCTGGGATCTTGGCTTTTAACAGTTGTTCTTCCCTTGTCATAATAATCCTCCCATAAGTTTAAGAAATTCCTCCGGAACGCCGCTGGCTAAGAGCAGACCCCAGCGGTCCGGGCCAAATTCCGGATCCTTTCCGGCAATGATCTTCATGAGCGCCTGTCGGAGCATACCGGAGCTGCGGTAGCTGCCCAGAAGATTGATACAGCTAATACGTCCCTCCTGCTCCGTGAGGGCGTAGGTTCCGGTGCTGTTATGGAATACATGGCGCTGTCCCGGAATGTCCGGATCTCCCACTCCCACGAAATCCACGTCAAAATAGTGGGTGATATTGCTGGGCAAAGAACCGTCGTAAGCGGCGCTGCCGTCGGCCAGATTGATGCCCGCAACACGTCCCTGCTCAGCCGCATTGGCCCACAGGCCGATCAGGGCCGTTGTTCCGGTCTGGATATTCAGTCCTTCGCAGCAGTCCCCGGCGGCGTAAATCCCAGGTATGGTGGTCTGCATATGCGTATCGGCCACGATGCCCCGGTTGACCTTCACCGGTTCCTTGCGGATGATATGGGTATTTGCCACCAGCTCTACGTTGGCCCTGGTTCCCATGCACAAAACAAGAAGATCCGATTCCAGTACACGGCCGTCGGTCAGATAAGTGAAAATGCCCTGTTCGTATTCCTCCACCTTATCAACGCCGCTGCCCAGCATGGTCACAATCCCCCGCCGTTCCAGATCCAGCCGGATCTCCTGGGCGGTTTCCTCCATACAGGCCAGGGGAAACATCCGGGGGGCCAGGTCCGTAAGGATCACGGAGATGCCACGGTCATAAAGCAATTCTACCACCTTAATGCCAACCATGGAGGCACCCACCACAACGGCGGAGGACACATTATCTTCGTCCAGGAGTTTTTTTAGCCTCTGGGCATCCTGGGCAGTACGCATCACGAAACGGCGGTTTCCACCTCCTTTGCCCAGGGCGGGAGACACGGCCCGCGCGCCGGTAGCAATCAGGATCTGGTCGTAATCCTCCTTTGTCTTGTCGGAAAGGATGACACGGCGGTTTGATGTGTCTAACCGAGAGACGGCGGTATCCATATGAAGGGTGGCCGGATACTCCCGGACAAGATCCGCAAGGCTTCCGAAAGGAAACATCCCCTCATAGGGAATACGCCCGGCCACATAGTAGGTGGTCAGCATGGGATTGGCCGGCGGATGGGATACATCGGCGTAGACGTGGATCTCGCCCTCATAGCCGTTTTCGCGCATGGCACGCAGGGCGTGGTACCCCGCACAGCCAAAACCGATAATTGCAGTTTTTTTCATAGTACCTCCTTAAAATGAGCCGCCCCTTTTGCGGGGAACTCTAAAATGAATGATGTACATTTGCTTTCAGTAGAGATTTTGTCAGTTCCAGGGCTGCCGCCGCTGCTCCTGTTGGCGGAAATTCCCGTAAATACGCGCAGCCCCAGACAATGTCCACCTGCGTATCCAGCGGCACCAGCACCAGGGATTGCGGCTTGGTAAAACGCTCCAGTACCGTGGAGGAGAGCCCTACCGCCATACCCTTAGCAATGAGGCTGCGGTAGAGAGAAAAATTGCTGGATGCCATAAAGGTATTTAAGGGACAGGTCTCGTCTCCTAAGATCCGCCGGACCATGGCCAGCTCCAACTGCTGTCCGGCCAGAGGCAGGGTCCGGAGACGCTCTGACGGGAGCAGGGAGAGGGCGCTTAAGGGGGAGGAGCTTGAGATCAGGGCCATCAGCGGCCCCCTGGCATATTCCTCAAAAATTACGCTGCCATTTTGGATGGCCCCGCATTCTGCCAGGAGAAAATCCGGAATGCACAGGATTGCCAGGGTATGGGCATCGAAGTTTTCCGGCTGTGGAATCCTGGGCGGAATCTCCTCCCGGATGTTGAGCGCCAGGTGGGGGATGTCGGAGATTAGCAGGTTTACGATGGCAGGCAGGATGGAATTGACCACGTTGTAGGGTACCAGAAGCGTCAGGGGGCTTTGCACCGTCTGCCCGGCCAGTTCATCCAGATCTGCTTTCAGCTTCTCATATTCCTCCGCCATAGCCTGCATGTGGGACAGCGCCCTTTGCCCGGCCAGTGTGGGAAGAAGCTGGTTGCCGGACCGGGAAAACAGCGTGATGCCCAGTTCCTGCTCTACCGCCTTAATGGCGCGGCTTAAGCCCTGCTGTGAGATGAACAAATGTTCGGACGCCCTGGTAATGCTGCCAAGCTCTGCGGTTTTCAACAGATAGCGGCAGTATTCGATGCGCAAGATTCCCACCTCCTTTTGGGTATCGAAAAACTGCGCCCGGCGGCGCTGCTTTTTCTTTAGTATAGTATAAACCGGCAGAGGTTGAAAAGCAACAAAATAGAGGGAAAGGGGTACACATTTTGGAGTGATGGCGTCGGAGATTGCGTTGTATATGTTTCACAAAAATGTGGAAAAAGAGACATCAGCGGGTCAGCCCATGCAGGGAACGGGTCATGCAGGGAACGGGTCATGCAGCATAAGTAGAGAGCCGGAACACGAGCCATTGTAATCCAGCCCCCTGGCGCTTGTCGATAAAAATGGAAAATCGTAGCGGAAACTACGGCGGATTTCCGCCTTTCAAAGTTATAATCAAGGAAAGCTGAGCCGGAAGGCGAAGCTTTCCGCTACCCAAATGTAGCGAAGCTGGGGTTTCCCGGAAAGAGGAGGAGAACGCTATGATCCGTACGATTGATCAGACAAAATGCATCGGCTGTGGACGCTGTGTAGAGAGCTGTCCGCTGGACACCTTAAGGCTTAAGGGGAAAAAGGCCGTGATTGCCTATCCCGAGGACTGTCATTCCTGTTATCTGTGCGAAATGGCCTGCCCGGTGGATGCCATTTATGTGCATCCCTTTAAGGAGCCGTTTCCAGCGCCGTTTCCGGGAATCCTGGAAGCGAAAGAACCGGGCACGGCAGAGGAAGAACCGGGTACAGCGAAGGAAGAACCAGGCACGGCAGAGGCTGGCCGGCAGGCGGCGGAAGGCCGGCTGACAGGAAAACTGGCAGGAGAGACACAGGGGGCAGGTGAAAAATGGAACCGGCAGGTGAAGAAGATTTCCTGCGACATCCTGATTATTGGCGGCGGTTCCGCGGGAATGTGGGCGGCAAAGACGGCGAAGGAGGCCAACCCTGCCCTTGAGATCGTGATAGCGGATAAGGCCAATCCGGACTGGGGTGGATTGATGTCCATGTCCGGCGGAGATCTGGAGGTCTGTATGCCCACGGAGGATCCCATGGACTGGGTGAAGGATTTCGTGTATTACTGGGACGGCCTTTGCGAACAGGACGTGGTGTCAGAGCTTTGGAAGGATTCGGCCAGGATTTTTAAGGCTTATGAGGACATGGGCTGTCGTTATCTGAAGGATGGGGAGGGCAGCTACCGCACGGTGCTTCAACGGTCCCTGGGCCATGTGAGGCTCTATCCGGTGCAGACCAAGGGCAACGGCGGAATGAATATGAAGGAATGCATGATCCGTGAAATGAACCGCCTTGGTGTGCGTCGTCTGGCCCGTGTGGAGATTACCAGGCTGCTCAAAGCAGGGGGTCACGTCTGCGGCGCGGCAGGATTCCAGTATGTGACGGGGGAGAAGCTCTGGTTCGAGGCCGGGGCCGTGATTCTGTGCACCGGAAATATGGGCTGGAAGCCCTCCTATAACAATAATACAACCGTTGGAGAGGGGCAGAGACTGGCCTTTGAGGCCGGAGCCCGGCTTCGTAACTGCGAATTTATGCATATCTGGAATGTGCCGAAGGCTTTTGAGTGGGAGGGTCAGACCACCCTGATGCCGCTGGGGGCAAGATTTGTAAACAAAGATGGAGAGGATTTTATGAGCCGGTATTCCCCGAAGCTGGGGGCCAATACGGATCCCCATTACATCACACGGGGAATGGCCTTAGAGCAGAAAGCCGGCCGCGGCCCCATCCGCCTTGATCTGAGCGCGATTCCCAAGTCGGCAGAGGACATCCTGGTTCCGGCTGCCGGGCGGCATCTTCGGCATTTTCAGAAGCTTCAGGAGGAAGGCATTGATTTCTTCCAGGACGGATTTGAGTGGATCACCCAGGTACAGCTCTGTAACGGCGCCATCCTCACCGACGGGGAGGGAAGGACGGAGGTACCCGGGCTATACGCGGCGGGGCGTTGCCGCAGCATCGATCCCGGTGTGTATATGGGAGGATTTGCCCTGATGACGACGGCGGTTACCGGCTGCCAGGCCGGGGAGGTCGCGGTGCGGGAGCTTTCGAAGGACCGGAGGACCCAGGTGGGGGAAAAAGAGGTAGAACTGGTGTTTGATGACACTTTCCGGCCCCTTGGTAGGGATGGATACACGCCCAAGGAGATCCTGACCCGGCTCCAGCAGTTAATCACCCATTATGACGTTTCCATACTGAAGACAGAAAAAAGTCTTACCCTTGCCCTGGAGGAGCTTTACAGGATCCGGGAGGAAGAACTGAAGCATGCGGGGGCGGCGGATTTCCATGCTCTGATGAAGCTTATGGAGGTGCGTGCCATTGCCGACGCAACGGAATTTTTCCTGACGGCGTCTCTGTACCGGCAGGACAGCCGGGCCGGGCATTTCCGCGTGGATTACCCGAAGCATTCCGACGACTGGCTCTGCTGGGTGGCCTTGAAGAAGGAAGAAGGCCGGATCAGGCCGGAAAAGGTACCGGTACCTATGGAGCGCTATTCGCTGGGCGTGGAGCGGTATTATGTGGATAACTTTCAGTGGCCGGAATAAGGAGTCTGCTCCACCAGCTCTGCGTAAGGCCAGTGGATGATTCCGCCAAATTCCAGAACATGCTCGTAGCCTAAGTTGGCAAGCTTCTGTGCGGCTTCCTTACTGCGGATGCCGCTGCGGCAGTATACCAGGATCGGCTGTGTTTTATCAGGCAGCTCCCGCACCGCCTTGGAGATTTCCTCATTGGGAAGGCAGCGGGAGCCTCTGATATGGCCGGCTGCGTATTCCTCCTGGGTTCGTACATCTAAAATTGCAACTGCATCCCCGGTTTCCATATAATTCCTGGCTTCCTGGGGAGAAATCTGTTTGTAAGTCATGGTACTGTCTCCTATCATGTCGTTTGCTTTATTCTTCCCCAAAAAAGAAAGATTACACAGAATTTTATCACAAAAATTTTCCCTTCTTTGTAGTTCGGGCTACACAGGAAAATGTAAAAGATATGATATGATGAGAGTACCAAAGACCAGGGTGAGGAGGAATCATTTATGCCACCGATTATCAATGACAAAAAATGTGTAAAATGTGGCTGCTGTGCCGAGATCTGTCCGCTGGACGTGCTCTATCTGGACAAGAAAGCTCCGGAAAAGAAGCTGGTGGTGCGCTATCCGGACGAATGCTGGCACTGCAGGGCCTGTGAGAAGGACTGCCCCAAGGGGGCAATCACCATGCGGTATCCGTTGTCTCATTATATGCTCCATTATAAACCGGAAAAGGGAGGTGCGTCCCAGTGAAAACATATAGTTGTGAATTTTTAGTGGCAGGCGGAGGTGTGGGCGGTCTGATGGCGTCTATCGCCGCCGCGAAGAAAGGCGTGGATGTGATTGTGGCCGAAAAGGCGGATACCCGCCGCAGCGGCAGCGGCGCCAACGGAAACGACCATTATCACTGTTATATTCCGGCGTGCCATGGGGATGATATGGGGCGTGTCCGGCGGGAGATCGGAGCTTCCTTTGATGCGGGTCCCTGGGTGGATGCGAGCATGACGGACGTGTGGATCAACCGGAGCTATGAGATTATCCGGATGTGGGAGGATATGGGCATCAATATGCGTCCCACAGGAGAGTACCGCTTTGAAGGGCATGGAATGCCCGGCTTTCAGCTTTACAATCTGAAATTTGACGGCAAGAACCAGAAGCCGGCCTTGACGGCTGAGGCGAAAAAGCAGGGAGCGCGCATTTTAAACCGTGTGGTAATCAATGATCTTCTCACCAATGAGGAGGGCCGCATCATCGGAGCCGTGGGTGTGGATGTCAATGAGGAAGAACCGGAGCTTGTGGTATTCCAGGCCAAGGCGGTGCTTCTTGCCACAGGCTTTGTATCACGGATGTATCCCAGCATTACGCCGGCCTATATGTTCAATACGCCCTGCTGTCCCGCCACCACGGGAAGCGGCCAGGCCATGGCCTACCGGGCGGGAGCCAGGCTGGTGAACATGGATATGCTGAACGGCCATGCGGGACCCAAGTATTTTGCAAGAGGAGGGAAAGGAACCTGGATCGGTATCTCCACCGATATCCATGGAAAGCCCTTTACGCCTTACGGGGATAAGCCCTCCCGGGCCACCGGGGACGTGACGGCCGATGTATGGCCTTCCTGCTATCATGACCGGATGAAGGCAGGCCAGGGCCCCACCTACATGAACTGTACCGAGACCTCCCCGGAGGATCTGGACTATATGCTCCATGAGGCCATGGTCAGCGAGGGAATCGATTCCATTACCGATTACACAGAGCAGAGAGGCATCGACCTGTCCAAAGAAATGGTGGAATTTGGCACTTACCCCATTATGATGGGCCAGCGGGGCATTGAGTGCGACGAGCACGCCAGGACCAGCGTAGAGGGCCTGTACGCGGCCGGAAACTGTGTGGGCAATGTAAATGGCAGCCTTGCCGGCGCGGCAGCCTTTGGCCTGGTGGCCGGGGAGGACGTGGCGGAATATGTAAAGACCGTGGAGCAGGAGGCGGTAGCCGGCCATCCCCTCGTGAAGGAAAAGGAAGCGCTCTGCCGGATGCTGATGGACCGTAAGGGCGGCGCCCACTGGAAAGAGGCGTTATCCACCCTGCAGAACCTGATGAACGAATACGCGGGGATCGATATCCAGAATGAAAATATGCTCAAAGCCGGCTATACTTACGTACAGCAACTGAAGGCGGACTGCTTAAAAGAGCTGGGCTGCGAGAATTCCCACGAGCTGATGAGAACCCTGGAGGTTTTTGATATGATGGATCTGGCGGAGCCGATTTTCTTCTGCTGTGAGAACCGCAAGGAGACCAGGGGCCCCCATGTGCGCAGTGATTATGCATTTACGAATGTCCTTCTAAACAACAAGTTCCAGACCATTGTGAAGGATCAAAGCGGCAAGGTCCATATGGATTTCCGTATGAAGCACTAGACGCATTGGAAATAATGCCATAAAATACCCTTTTTCATGATACAGCCAAAAGAGGAGCCGGACCGGCTTCTCTTTTGGCGTTTGAAAATTTTGTTGTGGGTAATCTCTTGATTTTGTGGGATGAATTGTTGTAGGAGATATGATACAATATTTAGGGAAAGCCACATCAAAAGAGGAGATTGATATGAGAAACTGTGAGATGAAGATTGATCTGGATTTTCTGGCAAATTATCCGCTGGAAACCTTTGAGAGAGGAACGGTTATTTTTGAAAAAGGAAAGGAATTAAAATATGTCTATTACCTGACAGAAGGGATCTGTGCAGGGATGGAGCTTATGGTAAACGGAGCCCATACGATGCCCTTATTTTATCATGAGAAGGAGTTTATGGGGGTGGCCAAGGAGCTTCTGATGACAGGCAGCAACATTCCCATGGGCAATTGTGTGGCCAAGACGAAGGTTACGGTGTACAAGGTTCCGGTGGAGGATTTCCGGATCTATCTCCGGCAGAATCCGGAAGTGTATCAGGAAGTGACGAAAAGTGTAGTTAAATCACAGCATGAGATGCTGGAGATTGCTCATATGCGGATCCGGGGAAATTCCGTGGCGATTGTCTGCAACTGCCTGGCGGCGCTTATGCGGCCCATGTGGCGGGAGAAGAAGGACTACTATATTCCGAATCTGTTCACGATCACGGATATCAGCGCCAACATCCAGCTTCATCGTGTGACGGTGTCCAGGATTATGAAGCGGCTGACGGAGGCAGGGATTATTGAGAAAAAGTCCTATGGCTGGAAGGTTCTGGATGCGAAGCTTCTGGAGGAATATGCGGCGGGGGAGAGATTATTCGAATGAGCAGAGGGATCATGGCGTATCCCTCTTTTTTCTTATCTGTTCACATGTTTCTTGCACTTTTCAGAATTTTGTCAATGATTTTCCAGAATATTACTACTGCATTTCAAGAAAGAACCTTATAATATTGGCTATATGATATTACATATCAGCGATAGAATTTTGGGAGGAATGTCAATGAAAAAGTATATATGCAATCCGGTAAATCTGAATTACCGGTATCAGTTTTATGTGAACCCGGATACACAGACCTGTGAAACGGTGGCCAGGGAAGCGGCAGATCCGTCCGTGATTTTGTTCCGGGGAAAGTATTATATGTTTGCGTCCATGACATTGGGTGTGTGGGTTTCGCAGGATCTGTCAGAGTGGGAATATCACAGGCTGCCGGATACCCTTCCCCTGTATGATTATGCGCCGGATGTGCGCGTATGCGGGGAATATGTATATTTTTCGGCGTCTAAGCGGGGCGAAATCTGCAATTTCTACCGGACAAAGGATATTCTTCATGGCCCCTATGAAGAACTTCCAGGTTCCTTTGATTTCTGGGATCCCAGCTTATTTGTGGATGAGGATGGAAGAATGTATTTTTATTGGGGATGCAATAACATTACTCCCATATACGGGGTGGAACTGGATCCTGCTGCCATGCGGCCGCTATCGGAGCCATGCGGGCTGATCTGGGGGGATCCGTATACCAAAGGATATGAGCGGGTCGGAGAGGATGGGACAATACTGCCCAGAGACCTGGAGAACAGGCCTTTTATTGAAGGGGCGTGGATGGATAAGTATGAAGGAAAATATTATTTGCAATACGCTTTTGGAGGAACGGAATACAATACCTACGGAGATGGCGTATATGTTTCGGATCAGCCTCTGGGGCCTTTTCGTCTGGCCAAAAACAATCCCTATTCTTATAAACCGGGAGGCTTTCTCCCGGGTGCAGGCCATGGATCAACGTTCCGATGCCAGTCCGGGGCCTGGTGGCATGCGGCGACCATGCGGATCAGCATGAACCATTCCTTCGAAAGGCGCGTGGGAATCTGGCCGGCGGGTTTTGACGCAGACGGGGAGCTGTTTTGCAATCAGCGGTATGGAGACTGGCCCATGGAACTGACAGGTCTTAAGAAGGATCCCTGGAAAGAGCCGGAGTGGTACCTTCTAAGCCGCGGAAAATCTGCGTCTGCCTCCAGCAGCCAGGAAGGACATGGACCCAGGCTGGCCTGCGATGAAAATGTCAGAACCTGGTGGAGGGCGGCGGATTTTGCAGAACAATGGATTGTGGTTGATCTGGGAGAATGCTATGATGTGCGGGCGGTCCAGATTAATTTTGCAGACGATTTTGCAGAGGGGCTGCCAGAGCTTCCCGGGGAGATCCATTATGGAACCGGGCGTCCAAGGCATATTGACGAGAGAAGACATGTCACAAGATGGCTTCTGGAGGGTTCTAAGGACGGAAATGCTTATTTTACCATAGAAGATAAGACCCAGGCGGAGACAGATCTGGCCCATGATCTTGTAGTCAGGGAAGATGGGGTGCGGGTGCGGTTGATCCGGTTGACTGTAAAAGAGCGGCCCTTTGGACAGAAAGCTGCGGTATCGGGGCTGCGGGTATTTGGTATTGGCGGAGGGAGCAGGCCGCAAAAGCCGGTGTTTGAGGGTAAGAGAACGGGGGACACGGATCTCGAAGTGAAAATCTGCGATTCCCAGGCAGTGGGATGGAATATCCTGTGGGGAACAGCAGCGGATAAGCTGTATCACAGCTATATGGTATTTGAGCCATTTAAGCGGATTACCGGTCTGGTCAAAGGAGAGGCATACTGGGTACGTGTAGATGCTTTTAACGAGGCTGGAATTACCCAGGGAGATACCGTGCGGCTGTAACCAGATGCTACAGAACATGTGTTCTGGAAAGGACTTACAATGCGTGCAGATAAAAGAATACAGAGATTTCATTCCGTGGCATTCAGGATCTTTGGAATTATTATTGTGATTGTGCTGCCGGTCAATATTATTGTATTGTTTTTTGCCCAGATGATTTCTGTGCAGAGCCGGCAGATTCTGGAGGCCGAAATACAGAATACATTGGATATGAGCGCGGCCAATCTGGAGGATGACTGCGCACGGGTGACAAAACGGCTGACCTTTCTCAGCTTTTCCGATGAGGAGATTGAGAAGCTTTCGCAGTATACGGATGAATACTATTCCAGCGATAAGTCCAGATGGATGCGCAGTGTGCTGGATACCTTAAGAGGGCTCCGCCAGGAGTATCCGGCCGTAAATTACGTCTATATCCGGTTTCCGCTGAATGGAAATACGGTTACCGGGGGTAGCGTTGGCGTGGGGAAGGATGTTTATCTGGGGGTGGTAGACCAGATGCTGCAGGAAAAAGGGCAGTTTGGCACTGCATGGAAGGTATTTTCCGAGGGAGAAAAAGCATTTCTGATTAGTGTAGGAACCTGGAACAATATGCATTTCGGGGTGATTCTGGATCTGGAGAGAACTCTGAATCAGATGAATTTTCCAGAGTATGAGGGGAGCAGAAGGATTTTCTTTGCCAATGAGGAGGAGACAATCTTTTCCCAGGAGGGGAAGGAATTCTTTGAAAAAACAGGAAAAAGCCTGGAGGAATTGAGAAGCTCCCGGGCATACCTTGTGTATACCACGCAGTTGGAAGGGTATGACTTGAAGCTGGTGGAGGTGGTGGAGAACGCCGGGATGTTTGCCGCCCTGCCGGAGGCAATGCGGGTTCTGGAATTTGTGGCGATTGTACTTGCGGTTCTGGCTGTTCCCTGCCTGCTGATCTGCACCAACCGGTGGGTGTCAAGGCCCCTGCGCCGCCTGATTCGGGCGATGCATCTGGTGGAGGCCGGGGATCTTTCCTATCGGATTCCGGAGCGGAACAGCAGCAATGAATTTGAGTTCATCAACCGCAGTTTTAATACGATGCTGAAGCAGGTGGAAAAATTAAAAATCGATGTTTATGAGAAGGAGCTGGAGAAGCAGAATATTACGACGGAATACTTAAGTCATCAGGTGCAGCCCCATTTTATTCTGAATATTATGAATATCCTCTACAGCTATGAGCCGGAGGAGTATGAATTATCCCGGAAAATGATTATGTGTATTTCAAAATATTTCCGTCATATTGTGAAGGTCAACAGCCGGTTTGTAACCCTTCAACAGGAGATGGAGCATATCCGCAATTATTTTGAAATCCAGAAGGCCAGATACCAGGGACGGTTTTCTTACATTGTGGAGTATGAGGAAGGGCTGCGGTGCGCCCAGATTCCGCCGCTTCTGGTACAGAATTTTGCAGAAAATTCCATCAAATATTCTCTGCGGGCCAGGGAGGAAACCTTCATTCTTGTGATCACAGAGTATTGCAGGCGGGAGGAGGAATTGAAGCTGCGGATACGGATTGCAGATACCGGAAAAGGGATGTCGGATGAAATTTTAGAGGAGATCCGGATTTTTCAGGAGACAGACGTTTCCCAGGAGCATCTGGGAGTGGGGATCCAAAACGCGATTTTGCGGCTGAAATACATATATGGAGAGAGTACGGCTATCCGTTTCTGGAGGGACGAGCATTATCCGGGAACGAACATTGAGATAATTTTACCGATTTATCTGGAAGAGGAGAATCTGTCATGAAGGTTTTGCTGATAGATGATGAAATGATTGCATTGAATGCGTTAAAAAAGCGTGTGGACTGGATCAAATAATTCCGGACGCGTTCTGCCATGTGTATGAGGGACGGGCCCTATTGGTCCTGAAGGCCCAGGCGCCCGGGACAATAACCGTGCGGCTTTCCGGCGGGGGAATGGAGGAGAAAGAGGTATCCATAACCGCTTTTGCATAATATTGTTATTATTTCTGGAGAATTTTATTATTTTGCCTGGGGAGAGCCTGTTATCATAAAAGCATCGAAAGAGCGGCCGCTTATGATAGAGGAAAAATAAGCATGACAAGAAGCAGGAGGAATTAAAATGAAGAAGAAAATGGTAAGTGCCCTGTTGGCCGGCGCAATGCTGGCATCCTTAATGGCAGGCTGTGGAAATGATTCCGGCAGCGGAGACGGCTCCACAGAGAAGCAGACAGGCTCTGGCACAGAACAGGGCTCCGATGAGCAGAAGGACAGTGCAGGCGGCGAATCAGATGCAGGCGGTGAAGAAGACGGATATTCTGCGCAGATCGATATGGAGGAGGAGCCCTATGAGGTGGCCGTCCAGTTGGTGGTGCTTCCCGGTACGGATTACAGTGCGTTCGAGGGACAGATCGAGGAAGCCATCGATGCGATTACCCTGCCCAGTATCAACTGTACCGTCGATGTCCAGTATGTATGGATCAATGAGGTTGCGGACAAGACCAGCCTGGCGATTGTTGGAGATGAGAAAATCGACGTGGTTTCCGTTATGGCTCTGAATCCCTTAAGCTCCCTGGCAAGCCAGGATATGCTGATGGATATGAACGAGGGGAATCTTTTGAAGAACAGAGGACCGGTTCTTACCGAGGTTCTGGGCCAGGAGCTGGTTGACGCCGGTGTTGTAAACGGCCAGCAGATGGCTGTTCCGGCACAGATGTACAGTGCGCTGCGCAAAGGAATTTACTATAATAAGACGGCTACGGATGCAGCAGGCGTCACCATTCCGGAATCCGGCTCCTGGAAGGATCTGGATGGAATCCTCCATGATTTTGCCGCGGCTGCCGGAACTGACACCATGGGATGGTACTTAGGACAGGGAACCTCTACCTATCTGTACTGGCTGGTTGGTTATGAGCGTTTCGGAACCCTGGGCCAGGAGGGCGTGATCCTGGATCCCTTTACGGATACCACCATTGAGAATCTGTACGCCACAGACTTATTCAAGGACTATGCTCTTAAGATGTACCAGTGGAGGAAGGACGGAATCCTGCAGAAGGATACCACGGACAGCACCTCCGGACAGGATTACTTTAATTCCGGTAAGCTTCTGGCGCTTCCGGCAGATTTAAGCCCGGAGACGGAGGCTACCTACACCAATCTGGGAGCAGCAAACAACATAGAAATCGGATATATGTATTTCACGGATCCGCTGCTGACCACCAATGCGGTAGACGAGTATATGTGGGGGATTGCCTCCAACTGTGAACGGCCGGACAAGGCCATGGATTTCCTCAATCTTCTGTACAGCAATACGGAGCTTGCCAATATCTTAAAGTATGGACTTGAGGGAACCAACTATGACTTTGCGGAAGGCTCCGACACCATCATCAACACAAACGGAACCTACAATACCGCATTTTACCGCGGCGGGGATACCAGGGAGATGTACGTGGTGGCCCCGGCAGACGAGACCTACATCAGCACCTGGGAGGAATTTGAAGGGAAGGCGAAGGTATCTCCGGTTCTGGGATACATTTTCCTGGACGCCGATTATCAGACGGAGGTTTCGGTCATTGCAAACGTGATAAATGAATATATGCCAACTCTGCAGAGCGGTTTATGTGCCAGTGAGGAAGCGACTCTGGAATATCTGGATGAGTTTAACGCAGCTCTGGAGGCTGCCGGCATGAGCGATGTGATCGCAGCGAATCAGGCTCAGTTGGATGCCTGGCTTGCGGCGCAATAACAAGGAGAGACGGGCAGAGAGGGGCGATCCCTTTCTGCCTTCTTTAATAGGAGGATATGATGAACGGAAAAAAGAAAAGGGGAACGCGCACAAGGAAAGGCTTTCGGCATTACCTTCCTTATTATCTGATGTTCCTTCCGGGCCTGGCGTACCTGATCATCAATAATTATATGCCGCTGTACGGGCTGCAGTTGGCGTTTAAGAATTTCAGCTACAAAAAGGGAATCTCTGGAAGCGATTTTATTGGTTTTAAAAACTTTAAGTTCCTGTTTGCAACGAAGGACGCGCTGATCATGGTGCGCAATACCCTGTTATATAACATTGTCTGGATTGTCCTGGGCGTGGTGCTGGGGATTACGGTGGCGATCCTGTTTCATGAGGTCCGGGGAAAGAAAGCGAAGCGGTTTTATCAGACAGCGATTCTGCTGCCCTATCTGATGTCCATGGTTGTGGTCGCTTACCTTGCATATGCTTATCTGGCTTCTGATACCGGCCTGATTAACAATTCCATTATTAAGGGGCTTTTGGGGAAGGAAAACGGGGTATCCTGGTATATGGAGGCAAAATACTGGCCCTTTATCCTGACCTTTATCAATCAGTGGAAGTCCATCGGTTTTGGAATGCTGTTGTATCTGGCCAGCCTTCTTGGAATCGATAATTCCTATTACGAGGCGGCGATGCTGGACGGAGCTACAAAATGGCAGCAGATCAGGACCATTACCCTGCCGCTTTTAAAGCCCACCATCATTATGCTGGTGATTCTGAACCTAGGCCATGTCTTCCGCTCTGATTTTGGATTGTTCTATCAGGTGCCCATGAATCAGGGAACCCTGTATGCAACGACCCAGACCATTGATACTTATGTATACCGGGCGTTGATGCAGACCAATAACATGGGTATGTCGGCGGCGGCCAGCTTTCTGCAGTCTGTGGTTGGTTTTATTTTTATCGTATCTGCCAACGCCATTGTCCGCAAGCTGGACAAAAACAGCTCATTATTTTAAAGGAGGAGGACGGTATGGTTTCAAAAGATCAAAAACGATGGAGAGCGGCTGCGCATATAGTTATGATTCTTCTTTCCGCATTGGCGCTGCTGCCGTTTCTTCTTCTGATTATCGCATCCTTTACGGATGATACGGTGGCGCTGACCAACGGCTACAGCTATTTCCCCGAAAAGTGGTCTCTGGGGGCGTATGCGTATATTATCAGCAATTCCTCCACCTTTGTGCGGGGATACGGTATGACCATTGTCGTTACGGTGCTTGGGCTTGTGCTGTGTATCATTCTGACCTCGCTGACGGCTTATGTACTCTCAAAACGGGACATTCCGGGGATCAAGCTTATGAATCTGATCGTGATTTTTACAATGCTGTTCAATGGCGGACTGGTTGCCACCTACATTAATTATGTGACGATTTTTAATATCAAGGATACCATCTGGGCGCTGGTGGTTCCCAGTCTTTTGATGAATGCCTTCAATATCATGCTGGTGCGGAATTATTTCCAGCAGAATATTCCGGAGGAGATCTATGAGTCGGCGCGTATCGACGGCGCCAATGAGCTTTTGATCTTCCTCCGTCTGGTGATTCCGCTGTCGGTGCCGATTCTGGCTACCATAGGGCTGATGAGCGGCATTGCCTATTGGAATGACTGGCAGAATTCCCTGTATTACATCGATGATAAATCCTTGTATACCATTCAGGCGATTTTAAATTCCATCAATGAGAGTATCACGGCCCTGGCATCCATTGCAGGATCGGCCGGTGCTACGGTGGCAGACCTGCCCTCCACAACCATCCGTATGGCGGTGGCGGCGGTGGCAATCCTGCCGGTGCTGCTGGTCTATCCTTTCTTCCAGAAATACTTTGCGGCCGGGCTGATGGCCGGTTCCGTCAAGGGCTAGGCAGAAGGGAGAGACAAGATGATGGATTACAGAGAAAAACCTTTTTATCTGAACCAGGAGCAGATTGCCTGGATGGAAAATACCTTTGAAAATATGACATTTGAGGAAAAGATCGGGCAGTTGTTCTGCCCGATCGTGATGGTGGAGGAGGAAGAACAGCTCCGGGCGCTGGTGGAGAAAACCCATATCGGCGGCATGCTGTTTCGGGAGGGGCCGGGTGAGGAGGTCCGCCAAAAGCATGAGATCCTGCAGAGCTATAGTAAGATCCCGCTTCTGACCGCCTCCAACCTGGAATCCGGCGGGGACGGTTCGGCGGTGGATGGGACCTTTTATGGCCGCCAGATGCTGGTGGCCGCAACCGGAAGGGTAGAGCGGGCTTACCAGCTTGGAAAGGTGGCCGGCAGGGAAGGGGCAGCCGTGGGCGTCAACTGGGCCTTTGCCCCGGTGGTGGACATCGACCGGAATTATCACAATCCCATTACCAATGTGCGGACCTTCGGTGATGATAAGGAGCAGATTAAGGCCATGGCCGGCGCCTATATCCGCGGGGCGGCGGAGGAAGGAGTTGTCTCAACCCTGAAGCATTTTCCGGGAGACGGTATGGACGAACGGGACCAGCACCTTCTGACCAGTGTGAATCCATTAAGCTGCCAGGAATGGGATGAAAGCTACGGCGATATTTACCGTACGCTGATTGAGGGAGGGGCCATGACCATTATGTGTGGCCATATTGCCCTGCCTGCCTATGAGGAATATTATGATGGGAAGCCCTGCCGCCAGGTGATTCCGGCCAGCCTTTCCAAAAATATCCTGACCCATTTACTGCGGGAAAAGCTGGGCTTTCGGGGCCTGGTTGTGACCGATTCCACCGCTATGGTGGGCTTCTGCTGTGGCGAAGAACGCAGAAGGGCGGTGCCGCTGGCCATTGAAAACGGCTGCGATATGTTTCTGTTTAACAAAAACCTGCAGGAGGATATCCGCTACATGACGGAGGGCCTGATGGAAGGGATCTTGTCGCAGCGGCGGCTTTCCGAAGCAGTCCGGCGCATCCTTGCCTTAAAGGCTGCCCTGGATCTTCCAAAGAAGCAGAAGGAGAAGCGTCTTGTGCCGCCCCCGGAGGCGCTGAAGGTTCTGCGCTGCCCCCGTCATATGGCCTGGGCCAGGGAATGCGCGGATGAGGGCGTCACGTTGGTGAAGGACACCCAGGCACTTCTGCCCCTTTCCCCCGAAAAGCATCACAGGGTGCTTTTGAATATCATGGGTGACTTTCCTTCCAACGAAAGGGTACGGGAGTATTTCGCCGGCCTGCTGGAAAAGGAGGGCTTTGCGGTTGATGTTTACGAGAAGGAGGCGGCGGGACCGGAACGGATCCGGGAGGTGGAGGCTTTGCGGGCATCCTACGACCTTGTGCTGTATCTGGGGAATATTGAGAGCCGCAGCAACCGGACGGTGTCCCGCCTGAACTGGACGACCCGGTCCGGCTCAGGCAATGATATGCCCTGGTTTATAAATGAGCTTCCGGTATTGTTTGTCAGCCTGGGCAATCCTTACCATCTGCTGGATGTGCCGATGATTCAGACCTATGTCAATGGCTACTGCAATTCG
>CATJBQ010000170.1 GCA_949738465.1 uncultured Lachnospiraceae bacterium | reverse complement strand
CCTGCCCGGAGGGCTTTTTGTGATATAGAAATCCGGAGGAATTTCCTATATCACAAGCAAAAAGGCTGGCACCTTCCTGGGAACATTATTGGAATCTACTGCCACCAAGGTCAAATATGCCCGATTGATTGGTTTTCTTGTTCCCTGAAAGTCTTCCACATAAGTATCTACTCTTATCTCCATTGAGGTGTTGCCTACATAAGTCACCTTTGCCATCAATACAATCAAAACAGCGTAGCCCTAAGGCCACATTGTCTACATAGCATCATATCATTTAGTCTTTGAAAAAACAATATCCTTACGGAATACCATCCAATGATAACCTCTTTTATTAAATACCTCTATTTCTCCTTGAAGCTCATCCCATGAATAATATCTATCTTTACTTTTATATACTTTCCTTCCATCTATAACTTTATAGAATTAGAATTGATCTATATAACAAGGCTTAGGTTTAGACTTATATGGCATTCTTTTCCCTCCTGGTAGTTACAATTATCTTTTCAATACACATACGTTTCCTCTTTCTAATTCTGCCACCGCTAGCAGCAAAATCCCAATCAATTTCTTCATAATATCTTAACATTCTGCTATAAAGTACGTCCATTACACGAATCCGGATCAATTAATGCAGTCATTTGGTTTTTCATTATATGATATAAATCAAAAAAAGTACAAGCCCATTTGAACTTTTGTTCTACTCTTTTGCCATTAATTTTTAATTCTCATCCGCTATCCGGAATTCTTGAATCCGGGGCCAAAACATGATATGATAAAAGACAACAGACAGGAGGAAAAATTATGTCATTTGAAATGCCCCAATACCATCATCCGGATTTTACGGAACAAAAGTTTCAGGATGCGCCTGACGCGCGTTATGAAAAAGCGCCAATGGACGGCGTGGCGCCAGACCATTATCACAGCACTTCCATGTATCCGGAGTATTTTAAGCTCCAGGGCGAATGGAGGCTGGCAAAGGAAAGCCGCATGGATTCCTGCGTAATCCTAAACGACGGCTCCCTTGCGGTTGTAGAAGCCAGAAATATCAAAAAAGGCGACAGGGTAATCCTTGGGAGAACCGAGAATTGCGAAGAAGGAATTTATATGCACTGTCATGGGTTTGAGACGGAATCAGAGGGCATTGCGGATCAGTTTGTGTTCCGGCAGGGACGGAGCCGCGAGACATCCTATGCCCGTGATTATGATAAATTGTTCGAGCTTTTAAGATACGAAAAGACCCACGGAGGCAAGGTGGTATGGGTTATGGGACCTGCCTTTGCCTTCGATGCAGATGCAAGGGCCGCCATGTCTGCTTTGATCGATGCCGGTTATGCACAGGCCCTGCTGGCCGGGAATGCCCTTGCGACGCATGATCTGGAAGGAGCGCTCCTCCATACAGCCCTTGGCCAGGATATTTACACCCAGAGATCCCAGCCAAACGGCCATTATAACCATCTCGATATCTGCAACAAGGTAAGAAAAAGCGGATCCATTCCTCAATTTATTGAGGATTATAAGCTGGGTGACGGTATTATATGCAGTTGTGTCAGAAATCACGTACCAATTGTTCTGGCAGGTTCCATCCGGGATGACGGCCCCCTTCCCGAGGTAATTGGAAATGTTTATGAGGCCGCCATTGCCATGCGGGAACAAATCCGCGATTGTACCACTGTGATCTGTCTTGCCACAATGCTGCATACCATCGCAACCGGAAACATGACGCCGTCCTTTCGTGTGCTGAAAGACGGTACCATCCGTCCTGTGTATCTCTATACGGTAGATGCAGACGAATTTGTAGTAAATAAATTATTGGACCGCGGCAGCTTAAGCGCAACAACAATGGTCACAAACGTACAGGATTTTATTACGCTGGTCGCGAAGGGGCTGGGCGTTATCAAATAACATTCTCCGGCTGGGCACATGCTTGGTATAATAGAGCCAGGCAGTATGGCAAAACAACGACGCTGTACCCGTTGGAAAAACAACTGAAAAACAATTATATCGTGCTAAGTATAAGCTTTGAAGCCGCCGATGAGCTGTTTGCCTCTCTTTATACTCTCGCGGCGGGACTGATCCGGAAAATAAATTGCAACAAAAAAGATTCAGCATTTTTACACGCTTTACGTACATGAGCGTAAAAATCCCGCCTCAATACAACGTCCGCGATGCAATCTCCCGCTGCACATCCCGATCCAGCGTCACGAATCTGGCGGAAAATCCGCCGACCCGCACCATCAGGCCGCTGTGACGCTCGGGGTGCTCCATGGCATCTACAAGATCTCCCCGGTTCAGCACATTAATCATGGCCTGCTGTCCGCCGTTTTTAAAATACGTATCCAGCAGCGCCCGCAGCACCGGGCGGTTTTTCGTAAACAATTCCCTGGAAAAGGTCATATTCTGGACGGCCCCGGCATGAACATCAGTTCGAAGTTTTACCAGAGAGTTGAGCATGGCCGTCACACCACTCACATCCGTTCCTCCGGCGGGATTGTTGGCATTTGCCATGGGTTCCCCGGCCTTCCTGCCGTCGGCGGAGGCCCAGGTAAACCGCCCCAGCACCGTGTTGGCCTCATTGTTGATGATCACCACCAGATAGGAATGAAGACCATTTTTCTCCTTAAGACCCGCCACGCGCCGGCAGATATATTCGTGGAGATCCATGGCCAGGCCGTCTACGCCGTCCAGGTCGTTTCCATATTTTTCAGCGGACGCAAGCAGGCCTTGCACTCCTTCATACCCCTTAAAATCCGCCGCAAGGGCATCCAGCAATTCTTCCCGGCTTACCAGGCCCCGATCGTACACCAGATCCTTGATGGCGTAAAGGCTGTTGGCCGTATTGACGTTCCCATAGGTTTCCAGGGTCCCGCCCAGATAGCGGACGCCGCCGCCACAGACGCTTCTGTTTTTCTCCAGGCAGTCCTCCATCAGCATGGTAATGAACAAAAATGCTCCCACTCCGGCGCAGTAATTGTACTCCAGCCGCTGCTGCCGGGCCAGGGCCTGAAAATAATAATCCAACTGTTTTTTGTATGCCGTGTAAAGTTCTTCGAAGGTGTCGAAATCTGTCAGTTTTCCCAGGGAAAGCCCCATGGGCTTTTTGTCTCTGAAATCCAGGCCGCCCGTCAGGGTAATCTCCAGCACCTTCAGCAGGTTGATGATCCCGTTGGGGGAGCCAAGGCTTTTCTTATTCAGCACATATTCCCCGCAGCCGAAAAAAACGTAATCCTCCGCTTCCGCCTCGCTTACACCAAAGGCCTTCTGCACCGAGGGAATGTTCACATCGTCGTTGTAGAGCATGGGGTAGATCTTTCCCTCCCCGATAACCTCCAGGGCCTTTTCCATCAGAGCCGGGTTCTGTCCCTCATAAAACCGCAGGGAAAGCTGTGGCTCCGCTTCCGCCACGATCCGGGAGGCTTCCATGGCCAGAAGGGCAAACTGGTCTGCCGCCGCCTCATTGTGACGGCCCCGGCCGCCAATGATGATTCTTCCATGGAACACGGTTTTCCGGGCGTCGATGAGCCGCCACCAGGAGCAGAGAAGCTCTAAGGCCTCCTGCCGCGTAAGGATTCCTGCTTTCAGATCACGTTCCAGATAATCGCCCAGATAGTCGTCTGCCCGGCCATAGTTGAGGACGCCGCTGATCAGGCTGTAAAGCCAGGCAAGCTGCAGCGCTTCCAGAAAGGTTTCCGGGGGTTTTGCGGCAATCCGGGTAAGAGCCTCTGCCAGTTCTCCCCGTTTCTGCTTTCTGACCTCCTCACTATAACGCATGCACAGGGCGCTTAAAGCAGCAAGGGCGCTGTGGCACGCCTCATAGAGGGACGTGTCCGCCCCCTGTTCTCTGGCACGCTCCCGATAGCCGCGAACCAGATCCTGCATTCCGCAAAGCCCCAGGTTCAGCAGCCTGTCGTAATCCAGATAGGCTCCCACCACCCGGTATAAGGGAAACGCCGGCTGGGAATGCTCCCAGTAAATATCCTCGGGCAGAGCCTCCTTCACCTCATCCGGATAGCTGTCCCTTAGGTTCCTCCTGGTTTCCTGGGATTTCCAGAATTCCAGAAGCTTTCGTCCCTCCTGCATCTGCTCCGGGGTCAGAGCTTCCGCCCCAAGGGCGCTTAAAAACCGCTCCTCATCGCAAAACCATCCCACGCTTCTCCCAAGCAGGGGTTCATTGGAAAATCCCACCGGCAGGATCCGTTTTCTTCCCGCCAGCAGATCTCCCTCTTCCATTGGCAAAAACTCGTACCGGCTCATCACCTGGGTGCAGGCCGCCTCCCGCAGCGCCGGGCTTTCCCCGGAATGCTTCCGGTACGATTCTGTCAGTTCCGTCACATATTCATAAAAAGTCATAGTAGCTCCTTTCCATTGACAATCGCTGGCTCTCTGTTATAATAAAAGAAATGAGTAAACGTTTACGGAGGATCGCGCCATGGGCATAATTTTTGATATCCAACGCTGTTCGTACCACGATGGACCTGGAATCCGCACCACGGTATTTTTAAAGGGCTGTCAGCTCCGCTGCGCCTGGTGCCACAACCCGGAATCTTTTCTAAAACGTCCGCAGCTACAGTATATTTCCCGCCTGTGCATGGACTGCCGGACCTGTGCATCCGCCTGCCCCAGGGGTGTCCACAGGTTTGAAAACGACCTTCATCTGGTGCGTTTTTTGGACTGCAGCGGCTGCGGCCTCTGCGCCGCTTCCTGCCCCGGCCAGGCGTTGAAGCTGCTGGGACGGGAAATGAGCGCTTCCCAGGTGATGGAAACCGTCCTGCGGGACCGCTCCTTTTACGAAGCCAGCGGCGGCGGCGTTACCTTTTCCGGAGGCGAACCCACTACCCAGCCGGAATTTTTGCTAAAGCTTCTTGGGCTGGCAAAAAAAGAAGACCTTCACACCTGCTTAGAAACCAACGGCTATATCCCGGAAGCGCTGCTTTCAAAGCTCCTCCCGCTGACGGATTTATTTTTGCTGGACTATAAGCTCACCGACGCCCAGGAGCTGTACCAACACACCGGGGCCAGTGGGGGGCTTTGGCAAAATACCCTTTCCACCCTGCAGCGTTGGCAGATCCCGGTGATCCTGCGTCTTCCGGTGATTCCGGGCATCAACGACACGCCGCAGCATTTTGCACAGGCCGCCCGGATCAAACGCACCCACCCCTGTGTCCAGAAGATAGAACTGATGCCCTACCATTCCATGGGCCGTGCCAAATGGGAACAGCTTGGGATGCGCTATCCTCTGGGAAGCCTTCCCGACGCCTCCCCGGATCAGACCGAAGGGTGGCAGGCTTTTTTGGACGGGCTTTTAAAAACAAGCTGAACAGCCATACCGGCGATAATCAGCAAAAGTCCCCCAAAAGACCAGGCCGTCACAGTTTCATTTAACATTATTTTTCCAAAGGTCACCGATAAAAAGGGGGTAAAATAGGCGATATTGGATATTTTTGCCGTATCTCCCAGGTTCAGCCCACGGGCCCAGAACAAATACGCCACCGCATTTACCCCGACGCCGTTCCACAAAATTCCCAGCGTTTCCCGAAAGCCGATGGAAACAAAGGCTCCGTTTTTAATGCACAAAATACACGCAAAAATCATAGTGATTAAGTAGGAAATGCACAGCAGCAGCGTCTCGTCATAGGCGTATTTTTTCAACAGCACGCAAAAGAGGCCATAGCAGACGGCGGCCCCCAGACACCGGAAGATCCCGGAGAAGTCCATCCGCCCCAGATCCGTAAGCTGCCCCTGGGTGGCAATCAGCACAACGCCGGCAAAGGACGCCAGAATTCCCACCGCTTTTTTCAGGGAAAATCTTTCCTTTAAGATGGGAATGGAAAAAATCACAATCATCATGGGCCACAGATAATTGAGGGTGCAGGCTTCCGCCGCCGACAGCCGGGCAATTCCCGTATAGTACAGGTAGCTGTAAAGGGCAAGCCCCACAAATCCCAGCAGGGCCATGGCGAGATAATCCCCGGCTCCGTATCTTTTTTCCCGGATTTTCCCGGTCTTTGCCAGGTTCAGAACCAGCAAAAACAGAAAGGACAGCGCAGCGCTTGCGAACAGTACAAGCTCCTCCGCCGCGTTCCCCATCACCGCCTTTAAAACCGGCGCGGCCGTCCCCCAGAACAGCACTGCCGCCGCTGCGTATGCGTACTCTTTCTGCAGTCCGTGATTTTTCCCGATGCTCATTTTACAATCCGGATCTGCTGCTCCGGGTCCAGATCCACTACCAGGCAGTCGTTGACATAGGTGCACTCCGGCAGGATAACGATGGCTTTGAGTTCGTCCTCACTAACCGAAAGGGGCGCCAGATGCCACACACCGGCATTAAGCTTTACCAGGGTAAACTTCGGCACCACAAAGGCTTCCGTCAGCTCCGTGAGGGGGCCGTCCGCTGACGCCGGGGTACAGTGGAGGATCATATCGTCCGTCAAGGGCAGCAGCATCTCCCAGGTGGTGGTGTGGCGCTCCATCCGGGTAATCAATATTTCTTCGGGCTTTCTCACGAGAATGGGCGAGTAGCCGATCCGGTGGGTATCGTCGGCCGTCAGACGGTCCGGGTAAAACCGGAACAGCTCGCCGCACATGGCGTAGCCCTCGGGGTCTGCCATGGGGTAGAACTGGCCGAATTTGGTGAAGTTTTTCAGGTTGATGGGGGTTGCTTGGATTTCTTTCATAAAGTGGATCCTCCTTGTGCAAAATGAATATAAAATGGGCGGGGGGCATGGCTGTGTTGGGCAACTGGCGCCGCAGGGCTTCCTCTTTGCTCCGGCTTTGGATCTAAGCCAACTCCCAGTTGTTCCCTTTGCCCTCACAATTATGAACCCCTCACCTCATAGAGCCGCGCAGCGGGCGCAGGCGGAAGCTCCGCCTCCAGTTCTCTTCCGTCCTTGGAAAGCCGTGGAAACGTGGATCTTTCGGCCGGGTAGAGCTGCCTTACCTCCTGGAAGCTTCGCGTCAGCGGAATTCGAACTGGTGTTCCATCCTGGATACGCCAGACGGCAAGAAGGCTTCGCTCTCCCAGATCCATTCCCAGGCAGAGAAGATGGGCCTCCGGCGACGGCAGGCCCAGGGGCCAGAAGGGAAGGGCCTTGGGCAGTTCTTTGCGATAGGTTTTGTACAGGGCGATAGCTTCCGTAAGGAGCGCCTGCTGCTCCCCTGACAGCTCATTCAGTGCCCCGCTCTGATGGATCCTCAGCAGGAGGGTATTTACCATGGAAAAAATCATCTGTTCTTCGCTCTCTCCTGCCTGGGGCAGAGACCAGCAGGCCGCCTGCTCCGGCGTGACGGCCGTGGGAGCCGCCGCTGCGATCCGGGCAAGCTTTACCGCCTCATCCTGGTCCGACAGGGACTGGATCGATAGTCTGGAAAGCAATCCATACTCCATCCGCATGCCGCCGCTGGCGCAATTTTCGATCACCAGTCCGGGCCATCTCTGCTGTACCCCATCCAGCCAGCTTACGTAAGCGCGCAGATGATCCTCAAGCCCCGCCCCCGGACTTTTTGCATTCCACTGGGTCCCGTAACCGCCGTTGATATTATAATCCATCTTGATGTAGCCCACTCCGTAGCTGCCCGCCAGCCGGTCCACTACCTCGTTTGCATGGGCAATCACCAGAGGATGGCGGAAATCCAGTTGATACCGCCCGTGGTCGATGACACGCTTCCCGTTCCGCAGGAAAAAGCATTCCCGGGGCCATTGGTCCGCCAGGGGACAATTGACCCCCATCACCTCCAGCTCCAGCCAGAGTCCGGGAATCATCCCTTTGGACCGGATATAATCCATCACATAGGAAATCCCATGAGGAAAACGCTTATGTTCCGGCTGCCAGAGGCCCACGCTGTCCCACCAGTTCCCGTCGGCATACCAGCCGGAATCCACGCAGAAATATTCCCCGCCCGCTTCCGCCGCCGCGTCGATTAAGGGCAGCAGACGGCTTTCCGTCGGGTCTCCCAGAAGGGCCATATAGTCGTTAAAAATCACCGGCAGCTCCCGGTTGTCCCGACAGGGCCGCATAATCCGGCGGCGGTAACAGGTCAACTGTGCAAAAGCAGCTTCCCGGTCAGGTCCGAAGGCCACCGCCACATCCGGCGTCCGGTAGCTTTCCCCAGGCAAAAGCATCCTGCGCCAGTGATGACGCTCATCGTCCGCCCCTGCCGCCTGGAGATAATATTCGCCGCCGATGGTGGAAATTTCCCACTGCCAGGGGCCTCCCGCCTCAATCTGCCAGACCAGCGCCTGCCCCCTTTTGGAATCCTCAAAGGCCCCCATGGGCAGATACTCGCTGCAAGGCCAGGCGCCACGTCCGCAGAAGCTGGCCGCCTGCAGGGAAAAATTCTGATACTGGCTGGGGCGGCGCAGCGTATCCAGGGAAGAAACGGGCGAAAGCCCCAGTTGGTCCAGACCGGCCCTCCGCCACTGAAGCTCGCTGCACCAGCTATTGTAGGCCCAGCTTACGCTGCACCCTTCCGCCGGATCGTAAGCCCCCTTGGTAAGGCCGGTCAGGGCAAACGCGGACAGATACGTCAGACAGATTCCCTCCCCGCCGGTACAAACCGCTTCCGTGTGGGAACGCACCACATGCGCTTCATGGAAAAATTCCATCACACACGTAACGCGGATCTCTTTTCCCGCAAGCTCTAAGCGCAGTACGCTGCCATGCTCCCTTTGCTCCACGCTGTGAGACGCATAGCGCAGGGCCTGCCCGGGATTGCAGCCGGTATGCTTGTTGCCGTGGTGGTCGTTCTGATCCTCCCCCGCGGCCTGTACCTCCACCAGCCGGTACCAGCGCAGGGTATGGGGCGCAATCGCTTCCTCATCAAAGGCATTCCTGCCCAGGTGCAGCAGCAGCACGTCCCCATTTTCCAGCACCCGCAGTACCACATGAAGCCCGCCCTCCTTCAGGCAGATTTCCTGTCGCATCTTCCTCTCCTCCTGTCCTGGCAGTTTTCCACCCTTTTTTCGGGAGCGTCTGCCCTTTTTTCAGAACCTGTTACCCCTTGACCGCTCCGGCAGTAATGCCGGATACGAAAAACCGGCTGGTAAAGCAATAGAACAAAATCATGGGAATCAGTGAAATCGCCGTTCCTGCCAGCATAATATCATAGGCTCCTGCGCCGCCGCCGCTGCTTTTTAAGGAAACAACCCCCACCGTCAGCGTTTTCATATTTTCATTGCTTAAGGTAAATACCATGGGCTTTAAGTAATCGTTCCAGACCGTCTTAAAGGTCAGAAGGGCCACCGTGGCCAGAATCGGCTTGCACAGCGGCAGAATCACCCGCAGAAAGGTCTGGAAAAAACTGCAGCCATCGATCCTGGCCGCCTCGTCCAGCTCCTTGGGCAGACCCTTCACATACCCCATCACCAGATACACCTGGGACACATCAATCGTAAAAATGTAAATAACGATCAGCCCCCAGAGACTGGTATTCAAATGAAGCCCCTTGGCCAGGGAGAAAATGGGGTAAATGGTGATGGCCCCGGTTGCCAGGAACATGGCTCCCAGAAACATCCCCATAATCATTTTTTTCCCTGGAAAATCCCCCCGGGCAAACACATAGCCTGCCATGGAGGTTAAAAGCACCGCCCCCGCAATGGCGCAGAGCGTCACAATCACACTGTTTAAGCTGTATCTTGCAAAATTTGCCGTCTCCCAGGCGTTGATATAATTGACTGGATCAAAGGACTTCGGCATCAGCTTTCCCGCCGCCGTCAAAAATTCCATGTTGGACTTAAAGGAGCCCAGCACTACATAGAAAATCGGGAAAAGGCTGATGATACAGACCCCGGTCAGAATAAGATAGGACACGCCGTTAAATACCCTTGTCCCCACTGCTTTTTCGGTTGGTTTTCTGCTTCGGCTCATAAGACCCTCCTTCTACGCAATATCGTCCATTTTCCTGGACATAATCAGATAAATAACAGTTACAACGCCGATAATCAGGGACGCCACAACGCCCAGGGCGCTTCCGTATCCCACCTGGGAAACCACGCTGGCGGCATAGGACGACGGGAAGAAATAGGAATAAATCTTTGTCATCATAACCTCGGTGGCTCCGGAGGGCCCGCCTCCGGTCAATACCTTCATCAGATCGAAAATCTGCATACTGCCGATGATGGCCAGCATCAGGATCACCTGCACCATCCGGGCCAGCAGGGGCATGGTAATATACACAAACCGCTTTATACCCACCGCGCCGTCCAGATCGGCGCTCTCGTACACATCCTGGGGAATTCCCTGCAGCCCCGCTAAAAACAGGATCGTATTGATACCGATACTCTGCCAGGTAGACACCAGGATACAGACAATCATGGCCGCGGGCATCGTCCCAAGCCAGTCCACAGGCCGCTCCAGAATATCCAGCTTCAGCAGCATGCTGTTGAAATATCCGTTGTAGGCGGAAAACAGCAACGCAAACACCACCGACATCACCGCCGTACTGGTAATGTTCGGAAGGAACAAAATTCCCCGGAACAACCCGGTTCCCTTGATTTTCCGGTTTAATAGCACCGCGAAAAACAGTGCCAGGGGCATCTCCACCACCAGCTTTCCGATGGCAAAAATAAAGGTATTGCCCACGGCCTTCCACCATCCGGGATCCCGGGTAAACATCCGGATATAATTCTCAAGGCCGATAAAATCCGGCGTGGTAATCCCGTCATACTTAAAAAATGAAAGACTGATGACCCAGAGATTGGGGTACAGCGTCAGGGCCACAAAACCGATCATAACCGGCAGCAGCATCAGATATGCCGATTTGTTTTCGCGGATTCTTCTCCACAACGACTTCTTTTTCATTTTACACCGCCTTTTCTGCATGAAAATATGCTTTTTCTTTTTTTGAGTAAACGTTTTCCCTATTTCCTAAATTCTAACATCAATTATGGCTTTTTTCAACCCTTCCACACACTCTCAAACGCTTTTCGTTATATTTCACATTTTTTATTTCTACTTTTTATATATTTTTCACAATCTGTCAAATAATAATCCCCAGAGGCTCCGCATACAGAAAAGAACCGATTATAAAAATGCAATGTCTCGAAATATTATACTTGAAATATTTTATCCCGGCAGAAGCCGCAGGGAGCTGATCGAGCGCTACGCTGTAACAGGCGGCGTGCCAAAATATATTGAGCTGTTTTCCCAGGGCCAGGATATTTACGATGACATGCAAACGTGTGTTCTGAACCGTTCCGGCTACCTGTACGATGAAGCGCATTTTTTATTACAGCAGGAGGTCACCGAGGTGGGCAGCTATTTTTCCATCATTAAGGCCATTGCCGCAGGCAACAGTAAGCTTTCCGCCATCGCCGGCGTTTTGGAGCTGAAATCCACCAGCCTCACCAAGTATCTGAAAACCCTGATGGATCTGGATATTGTGGAGCGTGAAATACCTGTTACGGAAGAAAATCCGGAAAAGAGTAAAAAGGGGCTTTACAAAATCAAGGACAATTATCTGCGTTTCTGGTTTGCCTTTGTCTACCCCAATATGAGCTTCATCGAGAGCGGCCACAGCCAGGTGGTGATGGACAAGATCCGCAAGGACTTCACCGGCAGCCATACCGCTTTTGTGTATGAGGACGTATGCCGTGAGCGGATGTGGGAGCAAAATGCCAATGGCGAATGGCCCTTCCACTTCACCAGGCTTGGCCGTTATTGGGACGCCAGAATCGAAATCGACATTGCGGCCATCGACCCGGAAGGGAAAAATCTGATCCTGGGCGAATGTAAGTTCTGGCAAGAGCCGGTGGGCGCCAATGTCCTGCGCAGTCTGGAAGAAAAGGCCGGCAGCGTGGCCTGGGAAAAGGACCGGCGGAACACATGGTATGTCCTGTTTAGCGCCATGGGATTTACCACGGAGTTAAAGGCCGTTGCGGACGCACGGGGAGACGTGCTTCTTTTTGACGATCTGGAGGTTTAATTCCGGCTGCGGCTCACAGGATACGCTTCCGACCCCCGGAGCACCAGCTCCATATCAAAGGTAGTCCGCCTGGCCGCTTTCCTGCGTTTCCCCGCCTGCATCCGCTCCTGCAGGATCCTGGCGCACTCCTCCCCGATCTCCTGGGTGGGATAGCATACAAAACTGATGTTCGATAAATGTTCCTCCAGCCTGCCGCAGGAAATGAAAGCCATATCCTGCGGCACCCGGATGCCGGTCTTTGCCAGAGCCGCCAGGCACCCGGCGGCCATCCGGCTGTTGGAGGCAAAAATCCCGGTCACCGGCAGGCATTTTTTCAAAAGCCCCTCTGTCAGCGCATAAGCCTGATCAAACTTAAAATCCCCATGAAGAATATACTCTCCCCGCACCGGAATCCCATGCTCCTTTAAGGCCGCCGTGTAGCCTTTCAGCCGCGAGAGCCCGCTGGCAGAGGTAAGGGGGCCCGCAATCAGCGCAATATGCCTGTGGCCATTTTTTATCAATTCCAGCACGCTCTGGTAGGCGCTGTTGTAATTGTCCATGAAAACCCCGTCCAGATTGCCGCCCCGGATCTCCCGGTCCAGAAGCACCACCGGCGTCCCGCCCTCGTCAATTTCCATAAGCCGCTGGGCATTGTACTGCTCCGTATCCGACACCGGCACCGCCAGGATCCCGCCTACCCCCGCTTTTAACAGGGTTGTCAGGCAGCGGGCTTCTTTGCGGGGATCCTCGTCCGTATTGCAGATCAATACCTCCACCCCCAGCGGCTCTAATACCTGCTCCATCCCCTGGATCACTTCCATATAATACCGGTTGCAGATATCCGGGACCACCGCCCCCACAACGCTGCTGAACACGGGACGCGTCTGTTTTTTGTATACCTTGGGCTGGTAGCCCCACTCCCGGGCGACCTTCTGGACGCGCTCCCGCACCTCGTCGCTGACATATCCCTTCCCGCTGAACACCCGGGAAACCGTTGTCGCGGAAACCCCGGCGGCCGCGGCTACTTTGCGAATGGTTTTTTGTTCCATATTTTCTCCTTATTTCCCATCCCAGTCATGACAAGCCTCATATGAAACTTATGAAATTCTCATAGGAAACTCCCGGATTTTCACATTGACTTCCCCTGCCGCCGCGCTAAGATAAAAGTAACAATTAAAACGCAGTTTTTCCAGGAAAGGAGCATTTCCATGAGCAAACTGAAAAATACGTATGAGCCGGCTTTTGTGCCCGGCAGCCGCCTAAAACAGGTGATCCAGTATAACCAGGAGCTGGCCATCTCGGGCCGGCGCAATCTCTATACCGCAGATTCCGACCAGTTGGTCTACCACTGGACCGATAAGGCCAACGGCATTGTTCCCCAGTCCGGCGAGTGGTCCTCCCCCAAGGAGACCAGCTTTTCCCTGGGGGATCATGCCTGCCGGGTAGACATCGGCGTGGGATTCCCGGCCTATGATGAGGTTCCCTCCCATCTTGAGGGATATGAGGCCACGCCCTTAAGCTGGGCGAAGGATTATGCCTGCCTTCTGGCCAACAGCCCTGCCGAAATCCATCCCTTTGAATCGATTGTGGGAGAATTTCACTGGGAAATGAACGAGGTCCGCAAATATTATTTTGGCGACCGGGTCCATGAGCTGGGCCATGAGGTCCGCGCCCTGGGCGCCGGCGGCACCAGCCACGGCCACACCTGTCTGGATCTGGGAATCGGCCTTCGGGAGGGCTGGTGCGGAATTCTTGCCCGCATCGAGAAGTCCCTGGCCCTCTACACGCGGCTGGAGCATCCGGATAAAATCAACTACCTTCAAGGTCTTAAGATCATCTGCACCGCCATTATGGACTACATCCAGAAGCACGCGGACCGGGCGCTGGCGCTGGCAGAGGAAACCGATGATCCCGCCCAGAAGGAGCTTTACCTCTTTGTGGCAAAGGACTGCGCGCAGATCGCCTCCGGAAAACCGGAAACCTACCATCAGGCCATCCAGTGGATCCAGTTTGCCATTATGACGGACCGCATGGTGGGCCACGGCAACGGGTACGGCCATCTGGATCTGTACTTAAATGACTTTTTCCTCAAGGACACCGCGGCCGGACTACTCACCCGCCAGGACGCCCGGGAATATCTGGCGGAGCTGTTTTTGAAAGTCCGGGGACAGCATTTTACCATCTGCGGCCGCTTAAAGGACGGCTCCGACGCCACCAACGAAATGAGCCGGGTGATCCTGGAATCCTACGATATGGTGGACGACTACAACAACCTGTTCCTCATGTGGCACAAGGATATGGACCAGGAGGTCTTTTCCTATGCCTGCGACGTTCTGGCGCGCCATGGGGCCAGCGTGCCCACCTTCTGCAATTATGACCTAATGGTGGACTGCGAGCTGCGCTCCGGCGTGGATCCGGAGGTGGCCTGGACGGTGGCCGTGGGCGGCTGCCAGTGGTTCTCCATCCCCGGCCGGGAATACTGCGACCAGGATGTGAATTCCATCGTGCTCTTAGATCCCATGTGGCGGGCCATGGACCGGGCGATCCAGACAAATACTTCGGACTTCGAAGTATTTTACCAGATGTTTGTGGAGGAATTTAAACGCACCACCGAAGCCCTGCGCATTTTTAAGGACGCCCAGTATGAGGTGCTGGATAAAATCTGGCCCGAAATGGCCACGTCCCTCCATTTCCACGGGCCCATTGAGCGGGGCACCGATATTACCGGCCACCGCGGCGTGGATGTGCAGTACACCTCCGTCAATATCTTAGGAATTCCCAATGTGGCGGATTCCATGTATGCCATGAAGAAACTGGTGTTCGAGCAGCATGCCTACACCCTGGCAGAAGTCCGCAAGGCTGTCTCGGAAAACTGGGAAAACAACGAGGTGATGCGCCAGCGTTTCCTTCACCAGGACAAATACGGCAACGACATCGACGACGTGGATTTCCTGCTGGTGCGCATTACGGATATGATTGCGGAGGTCTTAGACCACACCTACAATAACCGGGGCCAGCAGTACCGGGCTTCCCTGTTCCAGTTCCAGGGGCATACGGCCGTAAGTGTGCTGCCGGCCACTCCCGACGGACGCCTGGCCCAGGAGCCTCTGGCCCACGGTTGCAATCCCACGGCTGGCCGCAATACCAAGGGACTGATGGCCACCGCCAACTCTCTGGCCAAGATCCACAACTACAAGTTCCTGGGCGGAACCCTTCAGGTGGAGCTGCAGCCGAAGTTTTTCGATGGAAAGGAAAATCTTGCCGATTATATCCGGACCTTTACGGAAGCCTTTTTTGCCATGAATACCTTCCAGATCAATTTGAATATCATCGACCTGGAAAAATTAAAGGATGCCATCGACCACCCGGAAAATCCGGAATACCAGAATATCATCATCAAGGTTACCGGCTACACGACACGGTTCATCTGTCTGGCAAAGCCCTTCCAGATCGAATTCTGCGGCCGCACCAACTACGAATCCATGTAAGGGGGACGCTATGGAAACCGCATCTGTTTTTGATATTTACCGTGGCACCACCCACGACGGCCCGGGGCTTCGGTCCACTGTATTTTTCCAGTCCTGCCCCCTTTCCTGCAGATGGTGCCACAACCCGGAGGGGATAACGGCCGCCCCCGGCGTCTGGTGGGAGGCGCGAAGCTGCATCGGATGTATGCTGTGCCAGGACGCCTGCCCGGTAAGCGCCAACCCGGCAGGAGAAACGGGCATCCACATTGACCGGGAGCGCTGCATCCGCTGCGGCTCCTGCGTGGATGCCTGCCCCACCGGGGCCATGTCCTTCATCGCCCGGGAGTGGAGCCTTCCCGCCCTTTTGGACGAGGTGCTCCGGGATCAGGCCTTCTACCAGAAGACCGGAGGCGGCGTGACGGCCTCCGGCGGGGAATGCATGGTCCAGCATGCCTTTGTGGCCAGATTCTTTCAGGAGCTTAAAGCGCAGGGCGTGAATACAGCCTTGGATACCAGCGGCTTTGCGGCTTTTTCCGCCTTCGAGGAGGTGCTGCCTTACGTCGACTACGTGCTCTATGATCTGAAGCTGCTGGATGCGTCGGCCCACCGCCAGTTTACCGGCCAGGACAATTCCTTCATCCTGGAAAATGCACGTAAAATCGCTTCCGCCGTGAAGGAGGAACGCTTCCGCGCCGAGCTCTGGATCCGGACGCCCCTGATCCCGGGCGCTACCGCCACAGCGGAAAATCTTGCGGCTATCGGCGACTTTATCGCCGGCCAGATGGAGGGCCAGGTGCGGCGCTGGGAGCTGTGCGCCTTTAACAATAGCTGTATCACCAAGTATCAGCGGCTGGGTCTGCCCTGGGCCTGTCAGGATGTGCCGCTTCTGAGAAAAGAGGAGACAGAGGCGCTGCGTAAGGCCGCTGTCTCGGGCGGGGTTGACAACGAACTGGTGTTTGTTACCGGGCTTTTGAGGGAGTGAAAAACCGGTGAAAAGGGTGGGCTTTTCATGCCTGGCAAATTACATAAAACGCTTACAGATAATGAATCGGGATCAATTTATCTTCCCCACAAAGCGTTATGAGTTTGCCATACAGGCAGACAACCCCACCCGGACCACGTTTCATTCCCGGAATTTTATCAAGGAGAGCAAAGGCATCAGCATCTTTTTTCTGTGGATCTGCATGTTTTTTCATTTCAATCGGATAAAGAGTACCGTTTTCTTCAATCAGAAGGTCTATTTCGTTCCTGTCTTTGTCCCGATAGAAATAGAGCGGAAGATCAAGAACACCCTTGTTGTAGTAGCTTTTTATTATTTCCGAAACAACAAAGCTCTCAAAAAATGCGCCTGCCATTGCACCGTTTTTTAAAACATCCGAGGTATTCCACTTTGTCAGATACGCAGCAAGTCCCGTGTCAAGGAAGTACAGCTTTGGTGTCTTAACGGCCCGTTTTGTGATATTGTTGTAGTATGGCTGCAATAGGTACACAAGATTGGAAGCAACAAGGATGGACAGCCATCGTTTCACAGTTGGCTGACTGATGCCTACGTCTCTGGCAAGGGACGAAAGATTCAGAAGCTGTCCCGTAGATGCAGCAACAGCCACCATAAATTTTGTGAACCTGACAGTATCGCCAATCTCAGACAATTCCCTTACATCCCGTTCCATGTAGGTCCGGACATAAGCGCCGTAAAACATCTGCCTGTTAAAATCTGGATTGTCATAAAAAAGAAAAAATCTCAACCCATTTTCCGATCTCCGGTCCGGGAAGCCCTGTTTTTCCAGTTTTTATTAATAGCAGTCGTTCTGCTCGACACAGAGTGGCAATGGGAGCCACGAATCCAGCAACGGCTCCTTTGCCGCTAACCGGTTCCGGTCCTGGGACAGGGGAGAAAACAGGATATGTACCGCCTGCTGATAGGAAATCTCTATGGGCGGCGGATCTTGCTGTCCGGCTTTCGCATTTCCTTCCTTCTGATTGTCATCGTCCGCCTCCGGATCTGCCCATCCGGCACGGACTGCATCTTCTTTTACTTCCATAATAAAGCATCCGTAACCCGTAATCATAAGCGCTGTCCGGCCTGAGGGAAGATTTCTTTCCTTATGTTTTGCGGCCAGTAGCGCTTCTGCCAGCAGATCCGGCCGCAGAACACAGTAATTATGGTCCGGGCCGATGATGTAGCGTTCACAGAGCCGTTCTGCCATAGCGGCCTCCGGGCTTCCTGGCATGAGGCACAGCTTCAGCGCCCGCTGTCCCTGGCCAAACAGGAGGGCGCACAGGGGCTTTAGCTGCTCCGCAGATTGCAGCCGCAGCTCAGAAATTACTCCGTATCCTTCCTGATCGAATACGGTGCAGTAGCCACAGAGTCCTTTTTGATTTGTCAGGACAAACGTTCTCGCTTCCCAGGAGTTCAGAAGGTCCAAAAATGTCTCCCTGTTCCGGTCCATGTGTACCGGATACCCGTGATGTAAGGCTTCCACCTGCGCCAGATCCCCAGGCTCCATGGGACGGAGCTGATATCCTTCCCCGGCCCTTTCCCCCACATTTTCCGGATAAAACACATATTCCAGCTTCTGGCCGGTGGGCACAAACCCATAGCGCTCATAGCGCTGCCGCTGGCCGCTTAAGGCGATGATCAGGCAGCCTTCCCGCTCCAGCAGGTACCGGGCCTCCTCCATCAGCCGTTTCATGGCCCCCCGCCCCCGGTAGTGGGACGCCACGCACACAGCGCCGATATGGCCCATTTTCAGCCTCCGGCCATCCACCAGCCATTCGGTGATCCCAAGGTAAAGCTGCCCCTTCACCCCTTCCTCCGTCTCCAGCACAAGGTGGTTTTTGGCGCAGGCATGGGGCTCCTTGTATACCTTTGGCAAAATTTTAACAAAGTCCGGCGTCTCGTCCGCCGTTCCATAACAGCTTTCTGCAAATTCCCTTAATTTTTCCCCCTCCTGGGGTGTTCCGGAACGAATCCATTCCATACCTGCACACCTCCCGTCCTTACAGGTTCACGCTGAGCTTTAAGGGCGCGCCGCCGCCGCCATAAAAGCTTTCCCGGAAAATATCACGGTTGACGGTCTTTCTTACCCCGTCCGCCTCCACCGTAATGTCATAATTGCCGCAAAACAGCGTTGCCCGGCAGTTGCCTTCCGTTCCGGTGACCACGTCCACATCCGAATGCCATTCCCGGTGGATCAGGTCATACAGGGCGCTGTAAACCGGCTTGGGATTCAGACCGTCGTCCACCACCCCGGCCGGCGCATTGAGCCAGCGGTGCTCCGTAAAATCAAACCAGGACAGAGCCTCCACCGCCGGCTGGCTGAACACCAGCGTATAGAAATCCTTTGTAAAATCAGCCTGCCAGTACAGATCCTCCTCCGTTTCCGTAAACTGGTTCACCGCCCCGGCTCCATAGCTCATCTCGCCGATGGGCTTTCCGCTGCAGACTGAGCACTCGGGAAAATGGATGGGCCAGCCAAATTCCGACGCCCGCTCGATCACCCGCAAGGTCTCCTCCTGGGTCCACAGATCCCGGTGCATATGGCTCTGCATACCGATGATATCGATGTCCACGTCCTGCTCCCGCATTTCCCGTAGGAAATCAAAATATTCCTCCCCATGGACGTTCCAGTCCCCGTACAAAAGCTTTGCGTCCGGCTTCCAGGCCCGGACAAGTCCGGTTCCAAACTTCATCATCTGGATGGGTCCAACACGTTTCACCCACCGGGAAATGGGATTGTCAAAGCGGTCGTTGACCGTCGTCTCATTTGCAAGGTCAAAAAAATCAAAATCCTGGCCGTAACGGCTCATCAGAAAATTGATCCGGCGGACATATTCCTCCTCCACCATGTCGTCGATAAGCCAGTCCGGGCAGCACTCATGCCAGATCAGGGCATGAAGCTTTTTCTTTAGCCCGTTTTCATCGGCCCAGCGCACCAGATTCCCGGTATAAGGCTCATGGTACTCCCCCCGCCGGGGCTCATACCAGCTCCAGTGATAAGGCACCATGGTATAATTAAAAAGCCGCGTAAAATGCCTGGTGAACTTTTCCTCCTTCCCAAAATGCCCCAGGGTCCCATGGGAATAACAAACCGCCCCGAACAAAAACTGGTGATTTTTCATACGAAAGCTGACACAGGCATTCTCCACCGGCTCCCCATCCCGCAAAACCACCAGTTCCACGTCCTTCCTGCGTACCTCTTTTATACGCCGCCTTGCTCTTTCCATCAATTCACTACTCACAGAAAATCCCTCCTTATTTGATTCCTTTGCTGAAAAAGGGACGCCCTCAAAAAGGCGCCCCCCCTCCATCAATTCATTCCTTTATTCACCAGCCGGATTCATGCAGGAGAAACCATTGATAATGTAATCATCCAGGTTGATATCCCCGGCATCTACCGCTGCCTGCACGGCCGCGTTGTAGCGTGTATTCAGATCCGTTACCGCATCCTCCATGGTAACCGCGCCGTTCAGAACTGCGTTCATCACCATGCCGTAACCGTCGCCCTCTACGGAGATTGGCGGCTCGTAAGGATAGAAACGATCCGTGGTCACATCGGAGAACTCCTCAAATCCAGGACGGTCGGACTTCTTCTCCACCTTTTCGGCAACACCTTCATATACCGGCACGCCGTATCCGCCTTCGCAGTACTCCATCAGCGTCTGCTCGCTTAACAGGTACTCATAAAACTCCATTGCCGCTTTCTGGTGGGCCTCATCGCTGGCGCCGTTGATCAGCAGATAGCTGCCTGCGTCAAGCTGTGTATAACCATGGAACTCTCCATCGTAGGTGGGCAGTGTGGCAACGCCCCACTCATTTTCACAGGGGAACTGGTCGTTGAATACGCCGATATCCCAGGAGGCTGCCAGGATCATACCCACATTGCCTGCCGCAAACTGTGCACGGGCCGGATCGTTCTGCATGGTGGTTCCGCCCGGGAACAGGCTGCCATCCTCCTGCAGCTTCAGCCACAGATCCATAACCTTGTTGTAAGCTTCCCACTGATACGTACATGTGTTCAGGTCAATCATACTCTCGCCGTTGGCATATGCCATCTGGGAACCATAAATCCACCAGATCCAGTCCTCACCGGTCGGAAGCATAAAGCCGTATTTCTGGGATTCCTGATCCTTGCCGTACTCGGTGATCTTCTTGGCATACTCGATCACTTCGTCGTAGCTCTTAGGCGGAGCTTCCGGATCTAAGCCCGCTGCTTCAAACAGATCCTTGTTCCATACCAGACGGAAATTGTAGCCGCGGAAGGGTAAGGAATACCAGTTTCCGTTGAGCCAGTTGTTGCCGACCATGTTCATGCCCTCTACCCGGGCCTTCATGTCGTCGCTCATCAGGTTGTCCAGGGGAGCCGCGTAATTCATCTCCACAAGCTGTGCCAACTGGATTCCGTCTGCGTAAATGTCCGGGCCGTTGCCGTTCTGCAGCGCCAGCAGAAGCACGTTGTTGTAGTCGTCGGAAACATGGTTCAGTTCCACATGGATCTTCCCAGCAAACTCATTATTGAAGTCTTCTACCTTCTGCTTGGTAAAATTAATGTCGTCGGTGTAGTGGGTCCAGAAAGTGATATCCACCTGGCCGCCGGCATCCTCTCCTTCGTCCGCTCCGGTGTCCCCGTCTTCCTCGCCGCCCTGGCTGCCGTCGTCCCCGGTCTGGCCCTGCTGCTCATTGCTGCCGGAATCCGGCGCCTTGCCGCCATCGTCCTTGCCACACCCTGCAAAAGCCGCCGTAACCATGGTAAGCGCCAGAACCATTGCTAAAACTTTTCTTTTCATAGTCTTATCCTCCTGTTTTGTATTGTTGAGTAATCGTTTACCCTTTGTATAAGATACGATACCACACTTTTTAGCATATTGCAAGTAGAACATGAAAAATTTTTATTTATTTTCGTCTTTTCGTCATATTATACTATTTTATTGTATAAATTTTATGCGTACCTGCCAATTTTAAACGATAGCCGAATTCCCCGCCGCTGTAAGGCCGCGGAATGTCCGCAATTTGGCGGATTACAAGGGTATTTTCTCCTTTTGCCAGACGAAACGTAACCGGAATTTCCGGGGCGTTTTTCTGGTCTCCCCGGTAAATTTCCGCGCCGTTGAGCCAGATTGTGATGGGACTGTCGTATCGGAGCAAAAAGTCAACGTTTTGTGCGATTTTTGAGTAAAGGTTTTCCCTTGCCCAGGCTTCGCCCAGCATTTTTTCGCCCTCACGCTTCGGATTCAGCCGGCGGAATTCCACATATCCAAAACAATTATGCCCAAAGAGCGGGTCTTTTATCCATCGCCAGGTTTCTCCTTCGTAAAGGTATTCAAAGGCCCAGGGATCCGTCTGGGGCGCAATGCCCTTAGCGGACGCGCCCTTCGGAAGACAGCCTAACATTGCCGGCGCGGAGAGGAAGGGGCCGTCCCAGCATGCCGTAAGAAGCTGGCTTCTGCCACCTTTTTTCTCCGGCCCGTCGATCCGCTGTAAGCTGATCTTTGCGTTCTGTGTGCCCACCCGGCGCAGAAGCTGGGTGTGACAGAGCTGCCACCTTATGGTTTCACCGGCTTTTGCGGCAATCTCCTCCTGCCAGAGGGGCAGATAGGCAGGCTCCTCCATGTCATAGCCGCAGCCCCCATGGGTACAGCGGGTCACATACCAGCCCTCCTCCGGCGTCAGGCAGACACGATAAGTTCCGTCCGCCAGGAAGGTCAGGCGGATGCCGGCCAGGTCCCCCTGCCAGCTTGTGTCTGCCGCCGCGTAAATCTCCGGCCGTCCTGCCCCCTTAAGCGCTCCCGGCGCCTCTGCCTGCCGCGTCGAAAACATTTCCGCCGCAAAATTTCCATCGAATTTTATAATCCCATACTCCGGCAGCGCTCCCGAAAGAACCTGGCCCCGGATTCCCTGGGGCTCCCGCACAAACCGCACATGGGTATATTCCCCTGTCTCATAGCCGAATCCGTCCCCGGCGTCGTCATAGTAGTCAAATTCCCCCGCCTCTCCCGGCACGTCCAGCAGAGCCAGGCCGCCGCAGTCCTCCACATTCCTGCCAATCTCCGCATAAACCGGCAGGATTGCCCCGGCACGTACAAAAAGCGGGATCTGCCCCAGGGGAGCCGGAACCGTGTGCCAGCCGGTCTCATATTTTTTCCCGGACCACCAGTGATACCAGGTCCCCTCCGGCAGATACACCTGCGCCCTTCGCTGTCCCTGCTCCGTCACCGGCGCTGTCAGAAGGGAAGGGCCGAACATATATTCTCCCTCCAAAACGGCCGCCTCAGGATCTTTTGGAAAAGCGCAGGACAGGGGCGTCACCAGTAGCGAGCCCTTCAGGGCGCAGCCCATCGCCAAGGAGTAAATATAAGGCAGCAGCATGTAGCGCAGCCGGATCAGTCCGCGGATCAGCCCGCAGGCTTCTTCCCCGAAGCTGTCGGCCTCGTTGCCGGGCCGTGTCCCGTGGGTGCGGAACAGGCCGCAGAACACGCCCCATTCCATCCAGCGCACATAAAGCTCCGGCGTGCATTCCTCTCCGCTTAAAAAGCCACCGATATCCGTGCCCCACCAGGGCATACCGGACATGGCCATGGTCTGTGCCAGCCTGACCTGATCCCCAAGCACCTGCCAGGAAGCGTTGATATCCCCGGACCACATGGCCGTACCGTATCTCTGGATTCCGGCGCAGGCAGCCCGGGAAAGAAGAAAGGCCCGGGTACCAAACTCCTTCCGCTGGCCCTCATACAGGCCCTTCAGCCACAGAAGGGAATAGGCATTGTGGGTTTTACTCCGCCCGCCGGCCGCACTTACGGTACCGTCAAAATGCTCCTCCAGTTCGCCCATATCCGTCCAGTACCCCCGCACTCCCTGGCGGTACAGCTTCGCCGTTTTTTCCCACCAGTGGGCGCGGGCTTTGGGGTTGGTGTGGTCATAGGTAATCCGCTTCGTATCCGGCGCCTGGTTCAGATAGCCCTCCTTTTGGTACTGCCCGTAATATTTTCCCTGTCCCGAGATAAAGGGATGCTGGGCGCATATCACGGAAAATCCCAGCTCTTTCAGTTCCAAAAGCATCTCTTCCGGGCACGGCCAGTCGTCCTCTCTCCACTCCAGATCCCCGAATTCCGCAAACCACAGCCAGTCGATCACCAGCCCGTCACAGGGAATCTGAAGGGCCCGGAGCTTTCTGGCCGCCGCCAACAGATCCTCCCGGTTCATGTAGCGGTTCTTACACTGGAGAAAGCCGTAAGCCCACTTGGGCATCAGCCCCGGAAATCCGGTCAGGCCGTAATACTGCCGCAACACCTCCCCCGGCTCCCCCAAAAGCAGGCACACATCCACAGCGCCACGCACCTCCAGAAGGCCGCACCCTGCCGGACAGGGCTTTGCTTTCTCCCACTGGGACGGTACCATGGCCTCCCCCAGGGGATCTAAGGGCTGGCTTTCGCTCTCATTGAAGCAGAACCGCGCGTCCGCCGCCGTTGTCAGCAGCATCCCATAACCGCCGGAGGACGCAAACAGGCCGATCCCGTTATTGCCGCTGCGCGCATGGCCGCCCCACTGGTTCCACATCCGCCGCTCCTGGTGGTTGTGGTTCACCCGTGCCGCCGGATCCTGCCCCAGCCCGTACACCAGTTCTCCCTTTCCCAAGGCAAACCGGAGCCCGCACACCTCCTCTTTTGCAAAAAAAGCATGCGGCGGCGTACGAAACCGCTCCACCCCCGCCTTTTCCACCCGGAAGCTCCCATCCCCGGAAAACACTACCTTAAGCTCCCCGGCCCCAAGCGCCAGCCCCTCCGCTGTTTCCTCCATCCGGACCGGTAAAAGCTCCGGTTCCCGATCCAGCACGGAGATGGGAGATTCTTCTTCCACATTCTTTCCAAAGGAGAGCCTCACACCCCCGCAACGCAGAAACGAAACGCAAACCTCCCCTTCTTCACGCAAAATCCGCACCCTGTGATCCACATTCTTCCATTTCACAATACATTTCTCCTACGCTTCCAAAACCTTGAGCACCTCCAGGATCACGCCCCGCTCCTCTTCCGTCAGGGCCAGCGCCCCATTGTCCAGCCGTCCTTTCAGATATTGCGCAGCCTTTTCCCGGTTCAAAGGCCGCGGCCGCTCCCCGGTCAGCCGGATAAAATTATCCCGGTAAATCTTCTTAAGAACCTCCTTGGGAAGGGCGATCCCCAGCGTCTTTTTATCCCAGGCCAGAACCTCCCCGCTGCTCTCCAGAAAGTCTCGCTGCAGATCGTTGGTGATGTCCGCGTTGCGGATCTCCTCCTCCTCGTAAAGGTTCATATTGTCGGTCCCGTAAACGATGCGGTCCTGGTATTTGAGGAAAAATTCCCGCCAGTCATCCCGCCTTTTGGCAAAGTTCCAGTACATCTCCGTGCCGGATACAATATCCAAACATACGTTTTTGTGTCGTTCCATCAACGCCGTCAGCCGTTCCAGGTCAGCGGACATAAAATAGAGATGGGCCAGCACAATCCGAAGCCTCGGGAAACGGCAGAGCACATCCTCCACCTCCTCGTACAGCGTTTCCTTTTCCACATAGGTTCCGTCCCCGTAAAAATATCCGGCCGCGTAAGCCCAGTCGGGAATCAGCTCCCTGTCCCAGCACTCCTCCGGGTCCGCCACATGGGCCACCAGGGCAATCTGCATTTCCTCCAGTCTGGCATAAAAACGGTCATAGCGGGGATCGTGAAAAGACACTCCCAGCTCCTTGCGGATAGTGGGCTTATCCTCCACCATTTTCATCCCGTCAAAGCCGATCTCCCAAAGGTCCAAAAGCTCCTTTTCAAAATCACAGTCATACCGGTAGGTAAGCCCTCCAAAGGCGTAGTTCTCCGGCGCCACCGCTTTCAGATAAATGCCCAGGGCATTCTGGGCCGCGTCGCCCATACACTCACAGCTCAGATAATTACAGGCCGCATACCCCTGTTTTTTCTCATAAGCCAGCAGATCCTTTACGCCCTGGATTCCATGGCCGAAAATATGCACATGCCCGTCAATCATGTTATGAAAACTGCTTCCCATATTGTTGCCTCCTCATGATATTGTTTTGAAAACTTCTTATCTACAATTCCCGGACCTCTGCCTGCTTCGCCAAAGACTCCACCAAACCAGGATCGTACGCCGGGCTCATACCTCCGGGATATGTCACCGCCAAGGCCCCCGAGGCTGCCGCAAACCGTAGCTGGTCCCTGGGATCCAGATTCTTCAGCCTGGCCCGGATCAGCCCCGCGTTAAACAGATCTCCCGCCCCGTTGGCGTCCACCATTTCCACCTTAGGGGGCAGAACCCGATACATCACGCCATTAAGCGATGCAAGGCTTCCCTGTTCCCCCATGGTCACCACCACGTTGGGGCAGACCGCCGCCAGCCGTTTCAAAGCCTCCAAAGGCTCCCGCTCCCCGGTCAGCAGACAGGCTTCCCGGTCATTGGGGGTAAATACTTCCGCCTGGGACAGCATTTCCTGCACCTCCCCAAGGGACACCTCCTCCCCAAAGGTAGAGTCCAGGGACAGGGGCACTCCCGCCCTGCGGCATACCTCCGTCAGAAAAGGAAACCTTTCACAATAACAGGTGTAGGTATGCACCCATTTCACCTGCGGCACCAGTTCTTCCAACTGACTGCGGCTGACTTCCACATCGGTTCCCGCGTAGGAAGCAAAGGCCCGGTCCTTTGGAGTTGAAAGCACGGCGCTGACCCAGGTACGGCTGTTTTGGGCCTGCTGGAAAAGGTCCGGCATTACCCCGGCACGGATCAGGTCCGCCCGCACGATCGCGCCCAGGTCGTCCGCTCCCACTGCCGTCAGATAAGCGGTGCGGCTTCCCAGCCGGGCCAGGCCCATGGGCGTATTGGCCCCGCCTCCGGCCTGCATAAAAAGCTCCCTGCAGTATTCCTCCGTCCCGGCCTCCGGCACGCGGGCAAGCCCCTGGAAAATCAGATCACAGCAGCAATCGCTGACACACAATACATCATACATACCCTTACCTCCAGACCCCGGTATAAGGCTCGTTTAACGCCGCATACTCCTTCACCAGCGCTTTTGCCAGGGAATAGCTGCCCACCAGCGGATGCTGCATCAGAGCCATGGTACCCAGCTCTAAGGAACGCTCCCGCACAGCCGCCGCCGTCATCTTCTCGTACCGCTTGATGGTTTTTGTCAGCAGATACTCGTCCTCGGGCATCGCGCCAATGCGCACCGGATGCGCGCCGTTTTTATCCACCATACAGGTGACCTCCACCACGTCGTCCTCCGAAAGGCCGTCGATGGCGCCCCGATTGGGCACACAGAGAGCCAGGTCGATGGGCTTATTTAAAATTTTGCTCTCAATGTAGTTAAATGCCACGCCGGCATAACCCTCGTAGATCTCGGGACTCTCCTTTGCCCCTGCAAGCTCCGCGATCCCCAGAGAGGATACGTCGATTTCCTCCGGATGGGAAAGTCCGCCGGTCTCCATCTGCATGTAGCTTCCTTCCCGCTCCTGCATGTACTTTTTATAAACCGCGATCATTTCCTCCGGCTGTGTATGCACATCCATTTTTGTCAATTCCGCCATCATCCGCTGATTGATGGCATGGATACTTTCCCCGCGGGTGGCCCCGGAGGATAAAATATTGGCCAGGGCCTTTTCCCGGTGGTAAAAATAGTACAGATACCCGTTGGGAATCTTTCGAAGGGTGCGGATCAGATCCCGGTCAAAATAGGCAAACTGATGGAAATTTTCCACAAAACTGTCCCGCTTTAAAAGCTTTGGCAGGATATCCACGCCCCCGATTTCCACCCGGTCCGCCCAGGATAAATGATTCAGGCCGTACACCCGCACGTACAGGTCGCCGCCGCCCACCTTCAAGGCATTGGAAAGATCCATCTTGATCCCGGTGGCGTTGTCGCAGATGCCGATCACCTCATAACCGGCGTCGTGCATGGCCTGGGTCACCAGCCCGGAGGGGTTGGTAAAATTAAAGGTGACCGCCTCCGGCTTTGCGTATTCCTTGATATTTTTGCAGATTTCAAGCATGGCAGGGATGGAGCGGGTGGCGTAGGAATATCCCCCCGCCCCCGTAGTTTCCTGGCCGATCACCCCGTAATTTAAGGCAATCCGCTCGTCCTGGCAGCGGGCTGCGTCCTGGCCGGCGCGCACCGTCGTCACCACAAAATCCGCATCCTTCACCGCCATCTTCAAGTCCCCGGTCAGCTCCACGTCCAGCTTCTCCCCGCTGTTTTTGGCCAGATAAACGGCAAAGCCGCCGAAAATCTCAAGCTTCACCGGATCGTTGTCCATAATGGACAATTCCGTAATCTGAAGCCTTTGACAAAATTTTAACAAAGATTCCACGAAATAGTAGGTGCGGACGCTGCCGCCACCGATTAATGCTAGCTTCATATGGTTGTCCTCGTTTCCTCATTAAATTCTGATGATGTTGGGGCAAATTGCAATGCCTGGTTTGACCCAACTCATCTCTCTACTGTTGCCGTGATACTATTCTCTCGAATACTGGCTCTGCTACCAGAGCCAGGGCCTGGGGGCCGGAGGGGAGGATCTGGGCTTCCAGAAGGTTGGCCAGGGTGTTTACTACCCGCACTGTCAGCCGGTTTTCTCCGGACTGAAGCTGCCCGGTCAGGTCGATGGCGTAGGGCCTCCAGAGCCGTTTTTTCAGTTCTCCGCCGTTGACGGAAGCCTCCAGGATGTCGGAGCCTGCCTCCCCCTTCAGGGTGATGCGGTAGTTTTCCATGCCTTCGGGTACTGTAACCGTCCCCGTGTAGCAGCCTGCGCCGGAATAGTAGGGATAGCCCATCCCGGTCCAGTCTCCCAGGGCCATCTGACGCCGGGGCGCGGTGATGACCGGCAGTCCCTCCCGAAGCTCCACACAGAAATCCCCGGTAATTTTCAAAAGATCCAGCATGCCGTCGCTCTTTTTGGTGACGGTCAGCTTCACGGCAACGGTGTTTACGCCCTCCTTAAGAAGGGATCCCACCGGAGCCGAAAGAATCTCCGCGTCAAGCCAGCTCCGGCCAAAGGGCCCTTCCACCAGTTCCCCATTTACATACAGTTCAAAGCTGCTCCCGGCAAATCCGTCGATTAAGAGCATGGCATCCTCCGGCACGTAATCTGCCTGGATTCTGGCGGCGTACCACAGCGTTACCGGATACTCCTCCGTATCCCGCTCGGTGGGAAGCTGCATCTCCCAGGCGCCCATTTTAAAATCATACCACCCGGTAAAGTCATAGTCCTTTCGGCAGATGTCCCGGGCTGTTTCCGCGCCCTCGCCTTCCTTAGCATAGCGCATTTTATAGTCGCCGGTGAGGATGCAGTTGGGCTTGTCCAAGGTAAACTCCCAGGTATCTGGCAGCGGAATCTCCACCGTGGGATTGTTAATTTTTTCACAAAACGGTTTCCTGGTATCCTGGCATATCGCAAGGGCAGATTTTTCCGCTCCGCCGCCCACGCCCCGTATGGTGGTCCCGTCAAAGGACAGCACCGTGAAGTCCGCTTCCTCCAGATGGGGCTGTCCCTTGTACTCCTCCCCGCTGAACAATGCTGAGCCGTAGGGCTCAAAATGCAGTTGGAACGTCGTCTGCTTCTCTGTCACCTGGTATACCAGAAGGGGAGCGATGCTTCCGTCCTCTAAGTTCCACAGGCTGGGGGCTAACCGGCCCTCTAAGGTGATCGTTGCGTCGATGGCCTCCGGCGTGGGATTTACCAGGAAAAAAAGGTTTTCCCCGTCCTTTTCGTGATGCAGGTAAAAAATCTCCGGGCTGTCTATGGCGATTTCCGGCTCCACCAGGGCAAGAATTGCGCTGCGCAGCGTTTCCAACCCGCCTTCCGCCGCAAAGCCCGTCCCCCCCGCAAACAGGCACCTTCCGGCTCCGTGGTCTGTCCGGTGCAGGGCGTAAGCGGCCGCCTCCCCCGCCTCGTAAGCCTCCCGCACGGTTTTTCCGTCAAAGCCGAACAGTGCTTTCACGCGCTCCGTGAAATTCTCCGCCTCCCCGGAAATGCACTGCATGGGAAGCAGGGTATCCGCCAGCACCTTTCCGCCGACCGCCACGAACCGCTCCAAGACCTCCAGGGTAGAAGCCTTAATATGGGTCATGGCCGGAAGCAGCAGCGCCTCGTAGGCTTCCTCCCGGATACAAAGCCTGCCGCCTCGCAGTTCACAGGAAGCCAGCACATCCTCGTCCAGATAATCGTAATCCACATGGATCCGCAAAAGCCGATCCGCCAGGTATGGGAATTCCGCCTCAATCAACGCGCCTACAGATGTAGGCGCCTGGGGCGTATAGGTGGCCCACACCGTATTAATGGGGTACAGCACCGCCAGCTTCGCCACATGGCGGCCGCCGCTTAAGGCATATCCCATCCGGGAGATATAGCGGTTAAAATCCGCGTACTCCGGCCACCAGGTATGGTGATAGAACTGGGAGGGCGGCCAGTCCCGTTTCCTGGAACCCTCGATGGAATAGTGGAAGCCGTGGGGATTTAAAACGTTTACCCCCAGCACATACTCCCAGTCAGCCACCCATTTCATCCGCTCCATGGTGCAGTCCCAGTACAGGCCTCCCATGGATTCGCACAGCAGACGCTCGCTGCCGTTCTGGTGGGCCGCCGAGGAGGCGATTTTTAAAGCCACATGCTCGCTGGGCATTTCCCGGTTTCCCACCCGCGGATAGAGGTGGTCCACCCCCGTCATATCCATATGCCGCAGCATGTGAAACAGATTTCCGCCGGTGCGGGCATGCAGCCGGATGGACTCCTCACACAGAAGATGTCCGGTAAAATTCGTATCGTTTTCGTGGCACCAGTCGCTGATCTGCTTGTAGTAGGTCTCCTCGTACTGCTCCGACAGGGCGCTGAAATAATCGTAGCGTACCTGCTCCGTCTGCGGTCCGATTGCGTAATAGAGCATGGGCAGATATGGCTTTAAGTCGTAGCCCTTCCGCTCCCGGAAGATCTTGAACATCTGAGCGGACCAGGGCAGAGCCTTGTTGTTGTGAAAGATCTCAAAATAAAACATGGCCGGCTCGTCGGTGTAAAAGCCCCGCAGCTTATCCCCGAAGTTCTCGCTTCCCACCGTCTCCTTGTAGCGCGCATGGGTGCGTTTCAAAAACTCCTGGGTGGTCTCGGGATTGAGTACGTCTGCGTACCAGGCAGCCTGCCGCTCGATAAAATAAAACAGCTTCCAAGGGCCGGGAGGCGCTTCCCAGGAAATCACCTTGTCAAAGCAGAGGGAGGGCATCAGGTTGATAAAATTGGGATTTCCCTCCTCCAGATCTTTTTTCAGAATGGCGCAGGCGTAGACCGGCTCGCTCTGCTCTAAGTCGTTATAGCGGGAATCCGTCCCCTCCATAAAGGTAAAATACTGTCCCGGGATGTCATCCTCGATCACCTCCAGATAGCGGTTGGTGAGCTTGGGCTTATCCCGCATAATGGACTGCCCCGCCGTCCCGCTGGGCCAGTTGTATTCGTCGTACACCCACACCTGCAGGCCGATTTCCTGGGCCCTCTCCACGGTAAATTTTACCCGGTCAAACCAGTCCTCTGAAATATACGGCACATGGTCGTTGACGCCGAACCGGGAATGAATGTAGATGGCCGGGATTCCCTTGTCGTAGTATTCCCTAAGCTGATATTCCATCTCCTCATAGGTCAGCTTCCCGTTCCAGAACCAGAAGGGCATGATGCCGAACTCCCTGGCCGGGGAGAAGAAATTTTCGCGGGTCAGGGGGGCTCCCTGTGTTAAAATGTTGTAGGATGCCATTTTGTTGGATTCCTCCTTGTTTTTTATTCTTGATTTAACTTTTTTTGAAAAAAGGGGTTTTCAAAATTGTGCGGGGCAAATGGGGCGCCATTTGCCGGTCACAGTTTTGGAAAGCCTCGTTTGAAAAACCGACATGTCTCTTGCCTAAAAATTACATTTCCATAACAAAATTGCATTCAGGGCCTTAAAAGCAAAACCAGATGAAACGCTATCCGTTCCGTCGGCCAATCCGCCGCCATAAAGCCAAAAACTGACGCCAACCATTTCGCTGCCATAAAGCCAAAAACTGACGCTAGCCACCCGAACGCAGGCTTTTCATAGCTGAGATTGGGCGGGCGGAGCAACTGGTATTTCTCTCTGCGACTGTGGAGAATCCTAGAGCCTCTTAATGTTCTGCGCAAAATCCAGCAATTCGCCGCCTGGACGGCGGCGAAAGCCCGAACCGCGCCACGGACGGCGCGTCTCGGGCGGTTGCGTCCTCACCTCAAACACCACCCCAGAACATTTAGAGGCTCTAAGATTCGAAACCGGAGCAGAGAGGAATACCAGTTGCTCCGCCCGCCCCCTCTCACCCTATGAAACAACCTCCAAAATCCCATAGATGCGCAGCGCCGGAATCTCCACTGTAATGCATTCTTCAGCGTAAGTATGGCTCAGTTCCGCTGATTCCTCCCCAAAGGGATGCCACCACACCTTCTCGGGCTCCTCTTTTACCGGAACCTTCAGGACAATTCCGGTTTCGGGTACGCAGGCGTCCTCTTGGGCGTCGTACCGGTAATTCAGAAGGTGAACTGACGTTCTCCCATTCGGGGAGTGGGTCTGGATGCCCAGGCCGGGCTTATTGACGGTTACGGTCACAAGATCCGCCGCAGCCCTCTGGTAGCCTTCCTGGAAGGATTTGAGAGCGGCTGCTTTTTCCTGGGGATTCTCACAGAAAAATACGCCGGGCTGATCCTTGAGCCAGGAGAAGAACGCGGGATCCTCCTCCGCGATTCTGCCGAATATCAGCAGCCGTCCGCCGCCTGTCACATACGCCATAAGCCCCTTCTTCTGTTTTTCCGTGAGCACGGTGCACTCCGGAGCCACTGCCAGATCATACCCCCGGAGGGTATCTTCTTTGAAGGTGTCCTCCACAAAGCCGCCCCCCAGCGTCACCACATCGTAAATGGCCTGCTGCGCGCTCATCCAGCGGATCGCCTCCCAGAAGGGCAGCCGCGTGGTATCTGGGTCATCCAGGTTGGTGGGGGTGAAGAATAAAATGCTGTTTTCGTCCTCCTTGAGATTTCCGGTGGATTTCTTGGTGGACTCGATCCAGTAATAGCTGGGCCAGCTATACAGCACCGCCACATTTGCGCCGGACCTGCGGCTGAAGCAGCCGTCATGGGCCAGCAGATAATCCGACACCTGCCGGGTCACCTCCTTGGGCGGACAGAACGCGTCCTTCCTGGTATTGCCCATCCAGCCGCCGTAGGGAATGGCCATATTGCAGCCGTAAGCGCTGGCCTCCAAAAGGAACAGCCGGTAGAGATCCTTCGCCTTCCCCTGATTGAGCTGGTCCACCAGCTCGGGCACAATGCCCCCGTAGGGATTTTCCGCCACCACCGCCTCCTTATCCCCGGAAAATCCGCTGATATAGCGGTACCAGTGGGGCTGCCGGAACAAAGTGGCCTCCATCTCCGTGGTCACCACATCCACGGTGTCACGGATGGTGTAATACACCGGAGAACCGTTGAAGAAATTACCGGAAACCAGCACGGCCTCCCCCCGGGTCTTGCGGCTGTAGCTGCGGATAAAGTCCGTAAGCTCCGTAAAATATCTGGTGATCTGAGTCAGTTGGAACTCCCAGTACTCCCGAAACAGCGGCACATCCTCCCCATTGGGGAAATCAATGTGATTTTCCAGAATATAATCCCTGTAATCGAAGTCCGCAAGGTCCAGATCGTCATAGCGCGGGGAGAGGGCTCCCTTTGCCCTAAGCTCCTTCAGATACCGGGTAAAGCCCTTCCGGCAGTCCTTGCAAAAGCACCCCCCGTGGCGCAGTGCCGTGATGGGAAGCTCGCTCTCGTCAAGCTGCACCCCCGCCACGCCGGCGTCGATCTGCAGCATAATGATTTTTTTCAGGTATTCCCGCCAGACAGGGTTGTTCCGGCACATCTGGTAGCAGTACTGCCCGTCCCCCTCCTGCTCCACCCACTGGGCATGGATGGGATTGCCGTGGTAATCCCGGGCGGCGCACTCCTCCAGAAGATCGGTCACTTCCTGTCCCTCGCTGTTTTTTACCCCCTCCGGATAAAAATCCCGCCATTTTTTCTCAAACAAATGTTCGTATTTCTCCTGGGAAAATTCCCGCAGTCCATACCAGCCGTTGGTTTCCCCGCCGGTAAAATTCAACCCCAGAAGCTCGCCCTTCTGCCCGAATTTCGCCGGAAACTCCCAGCCCTGCACCTCGAAAACGATACCGAACAGCTTGATGCCCTTCTCGTTGCAGCGGCGGATAAACTCCGCGTCGTTCATATAGCCGTACATCCGAAGCCGCGGATCCACCGGCCCGAAGGCCTCGTGGTGCAGAAACGGCAGGGAAATACTTCCGCCTCCCAGCCCTGCCCACACCAGCATCGTGGCGTGAAAACTCAAAAGATCCTCCAGCGCCAAGTCGCTACGCATAGGCATGCTGGGATGAAAACAAAACTGGTCTTTTAACCATCCGTCAAAATAAACAGAACGCTCCATCTTATTCTTCCCCCAATGTCTGTTTTTCTTCCAAAATTGCCAACTGCTCCACCCGTCTCTGATGGCGTCCACCCTCAAAGGGCGTCTCCAGCCATGTTTCCACAATCATCCGTGCCAGATCCTCCCCCGCCACCCGGGAGCCGAGGGCCAGCATATTGGTGTTATTATGGAGCCGGGATAATTTTGCGGAATAGGGTTCGCTGCAGACCACGCAGCGGATGCCGTGGATTTTATTGGCGGAAAGGGAAATCCCCACGCCGGTTCCGCAGATCACGATCCCCCGCTCACAGGTTCCCTCTGCCACCGCCTTCGCCGCCGCCGAGCCGTAAACGGGATAATCGCACCGTTCCTGGCTGTAGGTCCCAAAATCCCGGTATGTAAGACCCTTTTCCTCAAGAAGCTCCATAATTGTTTTTTTCAGTGTAAGACCCACATGGTCTGATGCAAGCGCTATCATAGATCTCCTTCCCGCATCCTCGCGAATGCATACATGCCGGCGCCGATGACGCCGCTCTCCTGGTTCTGTTTTGAAATGACAATCTCAAGACTGTCGTGGGGCAGCGGTTTCCTGGTATGCTGCCGGATAAAGGTTTTTAAAAGCTCCATGGGAAAATCCTGCATTTTCAGCACGCCGCCTCCCAGAATCACATAATCCGGATCTAAAATATTGATCTCCAGGGCCACGGCCACCGACAGGTATTCCACGTACTCCCGCAGCACCGGACTATCCCCGTGGGTTTCAAACAGCCGGGAAATCACCTCTCCCGGAAAATGCTTCTCCTGCAGCTCCTCCAGATATTTGCCGGAGGCAATATTTTCCATGCAGCCCACATTGCCGCACTGGCAGACACGCTTACTCCCCAGCACCGGAACATGGCCCAGCTCCCCGGCCACGCCGTTTTTTCCTGAAAGCATCTGGCCCCCGATGCAGATGGCGTTGCCCAGGCCCGTACCGATGTAACAGCCGATCACAATATCCGCCCCCTCCAGCCCAAGGGCGTGGATATCGCTCATCATCAGAAGGTTGACGTCCCGGTTGATGTACACCGGAATCCCGATTTCCTTCTGCAGAAGCTCCACCACCGCAAGCTGGTTAAAGCCCGGCAGGTTTGGCGTGGAAAGCACCACCCGCTTTTCCTTGTCCACGGTGGAAGGAAAGCCGATGGAGACGGCCTTCGGACGCCCCAGCCGCGGATGCCTGCCGCAGTAATCCTCCACATAGGAAGCCAGCGCGGGAATCTCCCCGCCGGGAACCCCAAACATCTCCACGCTGGAAGCCATCTCGAAGCCTTCCATGGAAAAATCATCCCGGACCGCGCCAATCCGAACATTTGTTCCCCCTATATCCAGCCCTAATACATAGTTTTTCTTCACCATAACATCACTCCGTCGTCTTTTTTTCTAAAATCCGCTCCACATCTGCAAGAGCCTCCTGCTGCTGCCGCTCCATCAGAGTAAGGGCCTCTCCCAGATCCTCCGACAGCCCGAACAGGCCGGAACCCATCACCAGTATCTCCGCCCCCGCCTGGGCATAGGTGCGGTAGGTGGATTTGTTGCAGCAGCCGTCGATCTGGATCTCGTAAGACAGCCCCCGCTCCCGCTTAAAGGCCGCCGCCTCCCGGATCTTCTCCACCACCTGGGGAACCATGGGCTGGCCGGCATAGCCCACATCCACCGTCATCAGCGTCAGCCGGTCCACCTCGTCGATATAATGGCGGATCATTTCAAAGGGCGTGGCCGGGTTTAACACAATTCCCACCTGGCAGCCCGCCTGCCGCACCTGGCCAATCAGACGAAAGGCCGCGGTATTGATGGTCTCCGCATGCATGGCGATCATGGAGGCTCCCGCCTCCGCGAAACGGCCGATCCAGTCCTGGGGCCGGGTGGTCATCAAATGTACCTCCACCGGCTTTTTGCTGACGCTGCACACCGCCTTCACCATATCCGGGGACAAGGTCAGGTTGGGACAGAAATGTCCGTCCATCACATCCGCATGGTGCCAGTCCATACGGGTATCCAGGGCCTTAAGCTGTCTTCCGATGTGCAGCATATCCACGCACATCAAAGAATCCGATAGCAAAAATTTCGTCATCGCAGATCCTCCTGTTCCTTCCATATTATCCTGCATTCCGTCCGTCAGTCCGTTTTATGCCGGAGAGCAAACGTTTACTCATGCTTGAAAAAAGAAACGATCTTTTCCGATCGCTCTTTTTATTCCTGTTATCGTTACGTAAAGACTTCGCTTCTATGTAGTCTCCCGGCGGATCAGGGAAACATCCACCAGGATCCGGTGCTTCCAGTCCGGGGAGCCCTGCATCATCTTCACAATCTCCTCCGCCGCCGTCCGTCCCAGCACGTCGGTCTTCTGCCGGATCGTGGTCAGCGGCGTAGTGCTTAAGGAAGCCAGGGAAATATCGTCAAAGCCTACCACCTTCACATCCTCCGGTACCCGAAGCCCCCGGCCCTTCAAGGCCTCCACCGCCCCCAGCGCCAGCCAGTCGGCCGTACCGAAAATCCCGTCAAACTCGGCTCCGCTGTCCAGAAGCTCCTCCACGGCCTGTCTGGCCGCCTGAAAGGTAATCTCATCCACCCGAAGATCCAGCCGCCCGTCGGCATAAAGCCCGTACAACTCCAACTGGTCCCGGTATCCGCTGTAACGGGAGCTGTAAGTGGAAATCACCCTTGCGGAACGGATACAGGCGATCCGGCGGCAGCCCTTCTCATACAGCTCCTGCACCGCCAGCTTAGCGCCGCCATAGTTATCGGACTCGATCACCGTCACTTCCCCGGCGCCCACCACCGGCGCACGGTCAATATAGATGGCCGGCAGATCGCCCAGCCCGTTGCCCAGCTCACTGGTATTGCCGGAAATGATAATCATTCCCGAAGGGTTCACCGCCCCCAGCATACTGATATATTGACGTTCGATCTCCTCGTTCTCATCAGTATCACATACAAAGGCCATATAGCCATGGATCCGCAGACCGTTCTGGATCTCACGGACGATCCACCCAAAGAAGTCATTGGTTATATCCGGTACAAGGATGCCCACAAAATTCGTCCGTCGCGTCTTTAATCCCTTCGCCGCCATGTTGGGCGTATAGTGATACTTCTCTATGATATCCCGGACTCTGCGCTCCGTCTCCGCTGAATATCGGCCGTTCTGGTTGATGATCCTGGAAACAGTTGCTACAGAGACCCCTGCCATACGTGAAATATCAGTCATGGAAATGGATTTATCCCGGTCTGTGTCCATGGTACTTCCCCTCTACAACCTTCTGCTTTCATCCTGGATCCTTCGCATACTATTCTGGAGTTGTCTGACAGGCAACTCTTTCTAAATATCATATTAGCAGATTTCCACAGGGTAGTCAAGAAGCAACTGGCCTTCTCCTCCCGACGATATCCTTCCTATGTTTCAACAGATTCTGAAAATCCTGTATCCGTAAGGCTGGATCGTATCCGGCCCGGAGACTTCCCCGCCATAGCCGGCAGACAAAAGCCTGGCTCCGTCTGCACAGAAACCATATTTTAACGAAGCGTCCGCCAAAAATTCCGTCCGCTGACTCACCCCGGACAGATTGATCAGCACCAGAACGGGTCCCGCTCCCCGGGAGGCATATTGGGCACTGGGTCCGGCGGCTTCTTTTCCCGGTTCCCTAAGGAAAGCCATTACCGGCGTACCGGTGTGGAGATAAGTGGTCCGGTTTCCTGCCGGGAGATAAGACTTTCGGTCATGGAATAATTTTGTGAAAAAGGGAACCAGATTCTCCCCTGCGTCACCGTAGATGGCCGGGTTCTCGTCTCCCTGATAAATCATGGGCATGCCGTCGATCAGGGAAATCAGTGCAAACAGCGCCTTGGCCGCCTCCGTGCCGTAGCAGTCCACCGCCCGGGCCGACTGCCATACCCAGGAAACCGTATCGTGGTTATCCAGAAACCGCATCTTGTGGTAGCCCTCCGGCGTAATCCACGCTTCCCGCTCCAGGAAATCCGTAAGCCCCTCCACATACGCTGCGGGCTGCTCCTTCAGCAAATGCTCCAGCTCCACAAAGGCCCGGTACAGGTTCATTCCGTAAAACAGATCCGTGCAGTGATAGTAAAACGGCAGCGGATTGAAATTCTCCGGCAGGATGAAGGAGGGCTTTTCGCCCCGCAAAAATCCGTTGCGGATGCTTTCCGTGATGTGGACCCCTGCCAACACGCTGTTGCCGCTGGGCCGGTTGTCCCCGTAAGGACGCCAGTTGGAGAGACCGCCCATGGCGCAGTCGATCCTGGCCCCGTCGATCCCGAACCGCCGCACATGATCGTACACCAGTTCTGTGGTGTACTCCTGGTAGCCGGGATGGTTGTAATCCATGGAAACGCATTCCCACTCGTCCTGCAAGGAACCGTCACGCCGTTTGCTGGGCCAGTCGGGATGATCGGCCACTAAGGGATACTCCGGCGCCGGACCGTGGGGCACATAGTCAAACAAAACCGTCATCCCCAGTTCATGGGCCCGCTCACAGAAATGCCGGCATCCCGCTTCCCCGCCGTAACGCGCATGGATCACGGACTGGTCGTTGGAATGGTATACCCCCTCCTCGGTGTGGTCAAATACAGGCAGCAGCCAGATATGGTCCACCCCCATCTGGCGAAGCGCCGGAAGCTGCCCGGCGTAAGCATACAGGTCGTCCTGCAGCGGAAAATCCTTATCCATGGTTCCCGCCGGATGGCCGGAATACATGACGCCGTCCACAATGCCGCCTGCACAGGGCGCATACCCCAGACGCTCCACCAGCCTCCGGATCTTCAAATAGGGATTCCTTATTTCCGCCAGACTCCCCTCCTCTCCATCCTCCCCGCCCTTTGCCGGAGCGCAGGGCTGGATGTAAAGGCTGCCCACAAAGCAGGTATCCCCTGGCCCAAGATCCATCTCCAGACCGGCATGGTACACCTGGCAGACCCGGTTCCCCTGTCGGTACGTCCCGCAGCCCCATTTTTCAGTCTCATCCAGGAACAGGACGTTCAGATGCCCCTCCGGCAGCCGGAAATGAGTGGCAAAGTTCACAAGGCCGGCCTCTATGGGCTGAAGTTCCGGAAGCTTCTCCGCCTCATAATGGAAAATGGGCGCATTGGCCGGGTAATCGAAGCTCACGCCCTCCGCCTGTTCCAGGAAAAGGAGCATCCCGCAGGTATTGAGGTACAGCGCCTCCTCCCCGGTATTGCAAAGCACAAGATCCACCCGCAGGGAATCTTCCAGAAGCGTATAACACACCTGCACCGTTCCCATCGGAAGCCGGTAGCTTACCTGAACCGCCTCCCCAGAAAGCCCGCAAATCCTCTCTCTGCCCGCTCCCCCGCCGGCTTCCCCTTCAGCAGTCCTCTCCGGCTGCAGCGTAAATTCCCGGCCGGTGGGCTGGATCTTCGGCAGATTCCAGGTCCGAAACTCCAGCATGGACTCGTAAGTAAGAAGCCCCAGCGCCATCTCGCCGTTACAGCCGAAGTCAAAGGCCAGTCCGTCGAAAGGAATCGTAAGGCCATGGGCCTCCACCGCCAGAAGCTTCCCCCAGGCCTCATCGAAACGACAGCACAGATTTTCGTTCCGCAAACGAATCATGTCTTATTTCCCCCTTTTGTCTGTGTTGGGTAAACGATTACTCTTGTACTACAGAGCATAGCATGAATCGGACAGAAAGTCAATGGAATTTTACATTCAAATCTTCTTGAAAAAGAAAACGCAACATGATATAGTGGTAAAAAGAATACGTAAACGTTTACTCGAATCTTAGGAGGTTATTTTATGCGCATTTTAAATTTTGGATCCGCCAATCTGGACTATATCTACCAGGTGCCCCACTTCGCCGCTCCCGGCGAGACCATATCCGCCCGCAGCCAGACCGTCAATCCCGGCGGCAAGGGCTTAAACCAGTCCATCGCCCTGGCACGGGCCGGCGCTGAGGTCTTCCATGGCGGCTGTATCGGAACCGGCGGGGAAGCTCTGGCCGCCCTTCTTGCGGAAAACGGCGTGGACACCCGTTTTCTCCGACAAGTAGACGTCCTGCAGGGGAACGCCATGATCGCCGTCAACGACGAAGGCGAGAACTTCATCATGCTCTATGGCGGCTCCAACCAGGCCATCACCCAAAAGCAGATCGACGAAACGCTGTCGGCCTTTGACGCCGGGGATTATCTGGTCCTGCAGAACGAGATAAGCTGCCTGCCCTACCTGGTGGAACAGGCCTCCAAACGGGGGATGCGCATCGTGCTCAATCCCTCTCCCTTCGAGGATTCCCTGCGGGCGCTTGACTACCATGCCGTCGCCTGGCTGTTCGTCAACGAAATCGAGGCAGAACAGATCACCGGGAAGACACAGCCTGAGGAGATCTGGGACGCGCTCCATGCACGCTTCCCTTCCCTGTGCCTGGTGCTCACCTTAGGCGGCGCAGGCGCTATGTGCTTCACCCCGTCAGAGCAGGTAATCCAGCCCGTTTTCCCCGCTGTTCCTGTGGATACCACGGCAGCCGGAGATACCTTTACCGGCTTCTTCCTGGCCTCCCTGCTGGCGGGTAACCCCCTGACGGAATGCATGGAGCGGGCCGCCATGGCCTCCTCCATCGGCGTATCGCGCCTGGGCGCCTCCTGCTCAATCCCTACGGCAGAGGAAGTAACCCGGGCGCTGGCACGGCGCTAATACTGCCTTGCCCTAACGCAAATATCAAGCACTGATATTCACCGTTATTTCCGTAAGGCAGTACCAGCCCCGACATTTCTACGATAACAGCAAAGGAGCATTTCCATGCCGCATACCAAAAAGCATGACACAACCTGGGACATGACCGTAGGAAAGCCTGCCGGACTGATCCTGCGTTTTTCCCTGCCGCTGATGATGGGAAATATTCTTCAGCAGCTTTACAATCTGGCAGACTCCATCATTGTGGGCCGGTATGTGGGCAGCAATGAATTCGGCGGGATCGGATGTACCGGCTCCATCCAGTATCTGATCTTTTCCCTTGGCTACGGCATGGCAACCGGCATCAGCATCCTGATCTCCATGCTTTTCGGGGCCGGGGAAAAAAAGCATCTGACCCGCGCCATCTACAACAGCTTTTACATCCTCCTGGCCTGCGCCCTGCTGATTACCGTGGCAGGCTTTTGCGGCTCTGCCTGGATTCTGTCGCTGCTTTCCACGCCGGAGGCGCTTTTTCCCCACGCCCTGACGTACCTGCGCATTACAATGCTTGGCAGCGCCGCTTCCATATTTTACTGCGGAATTGCTTCCATGATGCGCGCTCTGGGGGATTCCAAAACGCCCCTGGCGATCCTGGTCTTTTCCTGCCTGGCCAACATCGCCCTGGATCTGGTTCTGATCCTTGTTTTCCATTGGGGCGTTGTGGGCGCGGCAGCCGCAACGGTGATCAGCCAGTTCCTTTCCGCCCTGTTAAGCTATCTGTGCGCCCGCCGCTCACTTCCGCCCTTCTGCCCCTTTCCCGGCTGCTTCCAGCCGGATCTTTTGCTGATCCGCCGGAGCCTGCGTCTGGGGCTGCCCATGGCCCTGCAAAATATGATGATCGCCTCCTCCTGCATGGTGCTTCAAGCCGTGGTCAACGGCTTTGGCGCCCTGGTGGTAACGGCCACCACCGCCATCGGCAAAATCGAGCAGTTGGTGATACAGCCCTTCGACTCCTTAAGCATCGGCCTAAGCTCCTTTACCGGCCAGAACATCGGCGCAAAGAAGTCTGCGAGAGTCCGCCAGGGCTTCCGTTTCGGGCTTTGCTATATTGCCGTCATCAGCGCCCTCATGCTGGTGATCGTACAAATGTTCGGTTCCGAGATCCTTTCCGTTTTCGTCCAGGATCCGGAAATTATTTCCTTAGGAGCCCGGGCCCTGTCCCTTACCAGCTTTTTCTATTTTTTCCTGGGGCTGATCTATGTAGCGAGGGGCATTTTAAGCGGCGCTGGGGACACGGTATACGCCGCCATGAACGGAATCGTGGAGCTGGGCTGCCGGATCCTCTTTGCAACGCAGCTTGTTAGGATTCCCGGCCTTGGCGTATGGGCCTGCTTCCTCTGCACCGGCCTTACCTGGACGGTCACCGGGCTTCTGAGCCTGGCCCGTTACCTGACCAGGCGTTTTTAGCCTGCTGCTCCTTCCAGTAGCTGCGGGGCGGCATGCCAAAGTATTTTTTGAAAATCCTGGAAAAATGGTACAGGTCGTGGTAGCCCACCGACAATGCCGCCGTGGCAGGCCGCTCCCCATGGACCGCCATCAGCTCCGCCGCCTTGCTAAGCCGCAGGTTAATCAAGTACTCGCCTGGGGAAACACCCATGCGCTGGGAAAACAAGGCGCTGAAATAGCTGCGGTCCAGCCCCAGGCGGCCGGCAATGTCCTGGATCGTAATCTCTCTGGCATATTCCGAATGCATACAGCTTAAGGCTTTCTCAATGTAGTCCGCTTTCGGCGGCGTCTGTTCCAGCAAAATGCTCAAAAGTCTCCACAGGCAGCCGGATAAAAACGCGCTGCGCCCGTTTTCCATCCTGGTGCAGGAACGCATCCCGGCAAACACCGCTCCCGCCTCCGGACAGGTGATTACCGGCTGTGCCAGAACCTCCGGCAGCCTCTCCTCTGTGGTGAAGCCGATCCAGATATAATGCCAGGGCTTTCTGGCATCCGCCTCATAATAAGTCTCCAGAAAAGGCGGAATCACAAAAATCTGCCCGGGGCTTACCCGGTAGGTAACTTCCTCCCGCAAAAAGCTGCCAAAGCCGGAAACTACATAGTGGAGCAGCCAGTGGGTCCGCACCGCCGGCCCAAAGGAATGGCTGGGCGCGCAATTCTGCCAGCCAAACTGCATGGGATTCAAGCCCCCGTAATGATGGTCTACCACAATCTCCAGATGTGGAACGCTCTGTTCTTCCTTCATCCTTCCCTCCCGAAGCCCTTTTCCTTCATCTCACAAAACGACAAGTTTTTTCTGCAAAAAACAATTTTCTTTTCTCTATTTTATCAGTAAAATCAAAATATAGCAAGCAACAATAAAACAAGGAGGAGATGCTATGAAAATCACATTTATGGGGGCCGGAAGTACCATTTTTGCAAGAAATGTCATTGGGGACTGCATGTGCAGCGAGGCGCTTCGGGACAGCACCTTTGCCCTCTACGACATCGACGGGGACCGCCTGAAGGAAAGCCAGGTCATTCTGGAGGCCATGCGCAACACCATGGGCGGCTACGGAACCATCGAATGCTATCTGGGGGTAGAAAACCGCAAGGAAGCCCTGCGGGGCGCCGACTTTGTGGTCAACGCCATCCAGGTGGGCCTGTATGACCCCTGCACCATCATCGACTTTGAGGTTCCCAAGAAATACGGCCTGCGCCAGACCATCGCCGATACCCTGGGAATCGGCGGTATCATGCGTGCGCTGCGCACCATTCCTGTTCTTGAGGATTTTGCGTCGGATATGGCCCAGGTCTGCCCGGACGCTCTTTTCTTAAACTACACCAACCCCATGGCTATGCTCACCGGATATATGCAGCGTTTTACGCCCATACGCACCGTCGGGCTCTGCCACAGCGTACAGGTCTGCTCCAGGGATCTTCTTACGGAGCTTGGCATGGAGGATAAGCTGGAGGGACGTAAGGAACTGATCGCCGGCATCAACCACATGGCCTGGCTGCTGGAGCTTCGCGATCAGAACGGCAAAGACCTCTACCCCGAGATCAAGTCCCGGGTAGCCGCCAAAATGGAGGATCCGGATTACAAAAATAAGGTGCGTCTGGATTACATCAACCACTTTGGCTATTACTGCACCGAATCCAGCGAGCACAATGCCGAATACAATGCCTTTTACATTAAGAGCAAGTATCCGGAGCTGATCGAACGCTACAATATCCCGCTGGATGAATATCCCCGCCGTTGCGTGGAGCAGATTGAGGGCTGGAAGAAGGAGTACGCCCAGCTTCTGGAAAACGGCGTGAAGGAGCACGAGCGCTCCATCGAGTACGGCTCCCGGATCATGGAGGCCTGCGTCACCGGCGTTCCCTACCAGATCGGCGGAAATGTCTTAAACACCGGACACCTGATTACGAATCTTCCGGAGGATGCCTGCGTGGAGGTTCCCTGTCTGGTAAATGGAAACGGCATCCATCCCTGTCACGTGGGCGCCCTTCCGGTACAGTGCGCCGCCATGAATATGACCAATATCAATGTGCAGCTTCTGACCATCGAGGCGGCACGCACCAGAAAGCGCGAGCACATCTACCAGGCCGCCATGCTGGATCCCCATACCGGCAGCGAGCTGGATATCGATACCATCAAGAAGATGGTGGATGACCTGATCGACGCCCATGGAGATTATCTGCCAAAATATCATTAAAGAAAAATATAGAACCTGCCCATAGTAGTCCGGGTACGGACTGCTGTGGGCAGGTTTTGTTTGTGAAGAATTTCACAATTCTCTCGTTATCATCAATTTCCAGCCATCTGCTCCTTCAACACCTCGATCCCCTTCTGCAGTTGATTGTCATCCGCATCCGCAAGGTCGATCTGGCCGGCCGCCTCCTCGGAAAGCTCCTCCTCCACATCCGGGACGATGCCACCGCCGTTTACATTCTTATCTCCGTTGATATAATAGTCTGCCACCGTCAGCTTCACCGCCGCCGTATGCTCCTCGTTGGTGTAGAATAACTGCTGCATAACGCCCTTGCCATAGGTGGTGGTGCCCACAATGGTTCCCATGCCGAAGGCCTGGATGTTTCCGGAAAAAATCTCCGACGCGCTGGCGGTATTCCCGTTCACCAGCACCACCATGGGAATGTCCAGGGCCGCCTCTGCATCCGAATCATATACCATGGACTTCACGCCATTTTTATCCTGGGCATAGAAAATAGTTCCCTCCGGGAGAAGGTAGTCCAGCATCTCCTCCACAATATCCACCAGGCCGCCGCCGTTATCCCGAAGATCGACGATTACGGCCTCCATCCCCTGGCTCTTTAACGCCTCATAGGACGAGATAAACTGATTTGCCGTCACACCGTCAAAGCCGGTGACCTCCAGATAGCCGATATTCCCCTCCAGCATCCGCGCAATCACCGTTGGGATCTCCACCTTGGCCCGGACTACTTCAATGTCCAGATATTCTTCTTCACTTTCCCGGTAAATGTGCATCATCACCGTCGTGCCTTCTTCCCCCTTGATCAGGCTTACCACCTGGTTCAGCTCCATGCCGGTAACGTCCGTATCATCCACAGCGATAATCACGTCCCGCGGAAGAAGTCCTGCCTGGGCCGACGGCGTCCCCTCATAGGGCCTTGCAATCCGCACGATGCCGCTGCTGCGCTCCTGGGTGACCGCCGCTCCGATCCCCACATATTCGCCCTCGGTGGAATCCTGAAAGCTGCGTAAGGCTTCTTCATCGTAATATTCGGAGTAGGGATCTCCCAGGGACGCCACCATGCCCATCAGCATACCGTCCCGCAGCTCCTCCCGGTCCACCTCATACATGAAATAATCATCCAGATAGGAGTCGATCATCGCCGACTGGGTGATCAGATCCGTATTGATGGTGGTTGTCTGGCCATCCGTTCCCGGGATGTTCTCATTTTCTGCCGCCACGGGTCCTTCCGGCCCTCCCCCGGCATTCTTCCTGGATACAGTATACACGCCTGCCAGTACAGTCCCCAGTACAAGCACAACCATAAGGGTAGACAGCACGCCCACCAGCACGCCTATGCCAAACCCGCTCCTGCCTTTTTTCCCCGGTTCCTCCGGCTGCCACACCGGTCTCTGTTCAAATTGATTGTCCATAACGTTTTCCTCTCTTATTTCCATTCTCAGCCAAATTCTGGTACTGCTCTGCTTCTGCTGCTCTGCGGTTCCCATCTCTTACCAGAATACCACACCTTAATTTTTCCGTAAAGGTAATTTTACGTTTTTCCCGCCCCCGCAGGCCCCACAGACAACTACGGCTTTACATTCCTTTCTCTCTATAGTAAACTATAGATGTGAATTTTTCGTGACAAAATCTCTTTGACGGAATGTTTCATAAGGTTTACATAAGGAGCCGGAGGCTTTCATGAGCAACAAAATTTTTACAAAAAACCGCGATCTGCTGCGTACCATAATCCTGCTGGCCTGGCCGGCGATTCTACAGGAAGCGCTGCAGACCATTGTCCAATATATTGATACTGCCATGGTGGGGCAGATCGGCGCCGACGCCTCGGCGGCTGTGGGGCTTACCACCAGCATGACCTGGCTGGTGAACTCGCCTTCTTTTGCCATCGGCATCGGCGTGCTGGCCTGTATTGCGGAATCCATCGGCGCCGGAAAGCAGGAACGGGCACGGGAATTCGGCATTCAGGCTCTGCATTTTGCCGCTTTCCTTGGAGTCGGCCTTGGAATCATCACCCTCGCAATCAGCCCCTTCCTGCCGGGCTGGCTGGGGGCCGACCCTTCCATCCGCCGGGACGCAGGGCTTTATTTTGCCATCATCTGCGCTCCCATGCTGTTCCGTACTTTTTCCATTATCCTCAGCTCCGTGCTGCGTGGGGCCGGGGATACCAAGAGCCCTATGTATGCCAACCTGGTCATGAACCTGATAAACCTGATCCTTAATTATTTCCTGATCTATGGCCCCAGGACTGTTTCCCTGGGAGATCTTAAGCTGCGTCTGCCCGGGGCCGGCCTGGGCGTGACAGGCGCCGCATTGGGAACCGCCATCGCCTACTGCTGTGGCGGCCTTCTGATGTTTGCTGCCTACTACCGCAATCCCCTGCTTAAGCCCCGCGGATGCTCCCTAAGGCTTGTGCGCCCCCTGGCACAGCGCTGTCTGCGGATCGGGATCCCGGTGGCCTTAGAGCGGGTAAGCGCCTGTCTGGGCCAGGTGGTTTTCATCTCGATTGTAGCGCGGCTTGGCACGTTAGCATTGGCCACCCATTCCATTGCCATTACGGCAGAGCAGGCCTTTTATATCCCCGGCTACGGCATGCAGGCGGCAGCCTCCACCATGGCCGGAAATGCCCTTGGGGCCGGAGACCAGCAGCGTTTTTGTACCGTTACCCATCTGATTGTATCCATCACCGTGGGGCTGATGGTGATCACCGGCGGTCTGCTATTTGCTTTTCCAGGCTTTATGATGTCCATCTTCTCTCCGGACGCCCGGGTAATTGCCGGGGGCATGGTGGTTCTTAGGATTGTGGCCGTCTCAGAGCCGCTGTTTGGCGCGGTCACTATTTTTGAGGGTTTATTTAACGGTATCGGCGATACAAAAGCCCCCTTTATCATTTCTATTTTTGCCATGTGGGGCGTTCGCATTATCGGTTCCCTGCTGTGCATCCATCTGCTTCACGGCGGGCTTCCAATGCTGTGGTGCTGCATGGTTGCGGACAACACTACCCGCTGCGCGCTGCTTTCCTACCGGTATCTGCGGGGGCTGTGGCGCAGAAAATTTGCCCAGGCAGCGATTTAAAGGTGTCAGTGTGCTTATCCCTACTGATTTAGTATGAAATATGCCATTAAAATGAAAACAGGAGCGACAACATTATGCATGAAAACAAAGAATTTCCAAAAGCAGAAATGCAGAAATCCGATTTTCCGAAATCGGAAATGCAGAAAATGAGGGACGGCGAAATGTTCTGGAACAGCGATGCCGAGATTGGCGCCGCCAAAAAACGTGCCCGCACGCTGGCGGACCGTTTTAACGCCACCACCGAGGAGGAACCGGAAAAGCGCCTGGCCCTGCTGAAGGAGCTGTTCGGAGACTGCAGCGACGATATTTTCATCAAGCCTCCCTTCCACTGCGACTACGGCTTCAACATCCATGTGGGCAAGAATTTTTTTGCAAACTTCCAGTGCGTTATGCTGGACGCCGCCCCCATTACCATCGGCGACAACTGCCTTCTTGGCCCCCAGACCTGCCTTTACACCGTCAACCATCCCATGGACGCCAAAACCCGGGTAGCCAATTATGTCTATGGCCGGCCCATCACCATCGGCGACAATGTCTGGTTTGGAGGAAACTGCGTGGTGCTGTCCGGCGTCACCATCGGCAGCAATGCGGTGATCGGCGCGGGCTCTGTGGTGACCAGGGACGTTCCTGCCAATGCCGTGGTGGCCGGCAACCCTGCCAGGATTCTGCGGTATGTGGACAATCCGGCTTAATAGCCCTTGACGTTTTCCGTAAAATCCCGTATCCTAAAGCTAAGGATGGGGCAGACATTTCGAACTGTGAAAGGAGGCAGGACTATGGGAAGAACGATTTCCATTGGGGCACAGAGTTTTGAATTTATACGGAAAAATGAGTGCTTTTTTGTGGATAAAACAGATTTTATCAGAGAGTGGTGGGAGAATGCGGACGCAGTTCCCCTGATTCCCCGGCCCCGCCGTTTTGGAAAGACCTTGAACCTGGATATGATGAACTGCTTTTTCTCTAAGGCGTATGAGGGGCGAGGAGAACTGTTTGAAGGATTGTCCATCTGGGAGAACGAGAAGTACCGGAAGCTCCAGGGAAGTTGTCCGGTGATCTTTTTAAGCTTTGCGGATATTAAGGGAGAGACCATTGAGGAAACGAAGCAGGGGATCAAGCATACGTTGGCAAAGCTATATGAGACCCATGGATATTTGAGGGATAGAAAAGACATAGGAAAACGGGAACTGGAATTTTTTGATTCCGTATCCCCGGATATGGAAGATACAGTGGCTGTGCTTGCTTTGAAATATCTGTCGGATTATTTGGCGGCCTATTATGGACAGAAGGTTCTGATCTTTCTGGATGAGTATGATACGCCGCTGCAGGAGGCATATGTATATGGATACTGGAAGGAACTGGCAGGTTTTATCCGGCGTATGTTTAACTCCGCGTTTAAGACCAATCCAAGTATGGAGCGGGCAATTATGACGGGAATTACCCGGGTGAGCAAGGAATCCATTTTTTCGGATCTGAATAACCTGACAGTGGTGACTACTACCTCGGAAAACTACCGCACACAATTTGGTTTTACGGAAGAAGAGGTTTTTGGCGCTTTAGACTTCTTTGGAATTCCTGAACAGAAAGAGATGGTAAAAAAATGGTATGATGGTTTTACCTTTGGAAGCCAGAAGGACATATACAATCCATGGTCGATTATTAATTTTTTGAGATTTAAAGAGCTTAAGCCTTATTGGGCAAACAGCAGTTCTAACAGCCTGGTTAGTCTGCTGATCCGGCAGGGGAATGCCCGGACAAAGACGATCATGGAAGATCTGATGAAAGGCGGCGTCCTGGAGACGGAACTGGACGAAGAAATTATTTTTGACCAGCTCCAGAAGAAGCCGGGGGCTATCTGGAGCATGCTTTTAGCCAGCGGGTATCTGAAGGTGGTTGACAGGTATTTTTCCAGTGACACGAGAAGATTTACCTACCGTCTGGAACTGACCAACTGGGAAGTGGAGATGATGTTTGAAGACATGATCCGGGGGTGGTTCGGTGCGGAGGACATACCCTACAATGATTTTATCAAGGCGCTGCTTCTGGATGATGTGGAAGCCATGAATGAGTTTATGAATGAGATCGCTCTGACCACCTTCAGCAGCTTTGATATTGCAGAAAGCGCAGCCAAAAATGATGCGCCGGAGCGCTTCTACCATGGTTTCGTGCTGGGGCTTATGGTGGAGCTCAAAGGCAGCTATGAAGTCACTTCCAACCGGGAAAGCGGTTTCGGGCGTTACGATATTATGCTGATTCCCAGGAAAATGGGCCAATTGGATCCCATGGTCATCGAATTCAAGGTGCGAAAGCCCCGGAAGGAGGCCTCCCTGGAGGAAACCGTAGCGGTCGCCTTACAGCAGATTGAAGATAAGGCGTATGATGCGGTGCTGGTGGAGCGGGGATTTGAGAAGGAGCAGATCCGCCACTACGGCTTCGCCTTTGAAGGGAAGCGGGTTTTAATTGGCTAATTGAATATGGATACAGAGGCATACCAGTGCAAAAGCTGGTAGAGGCCGGCACGGAATCCTCGCCTGTGCCGGCCTTTTTATACCAAACAAAACACGATCCACCTGATTTCACCATACCCCGCCTACTCCGGCCACTGCGCCTCTTGCTCAACTCCCTCCGGCTGACTGACCGTATCCAGCGCATCGCCGATCAGGCGCACCATTTCCCAGATGGACCGGAAGTTCACCGTCTTATTCTTATCGCTCCAGGTAATCCGTCCCTGCCAGCTACTGTTCTGGCGATGCTGCACACGTATAATGAATGTCCCGAGATCACCATGCTTTGCCAACAGTTCTTCTTCTCCCATAACCTTCCTCCTTTCCGCAAAATTATGCGGCTCTCCGCGCTTACAGCTACACCCGGGGGACGCTTCCCCGCCTGCCCTCCCCTTCTGGCTGCGTCCCGAAAAATCCCGTCTCTTCACCGACGGATACGGAAATTTCAGCGCCTCAAACAATTCCTCCATTCCAAACACCAGTTCATCCATACTGCAAAAAGGATGGCACTTTCTGCTGTAAAAATGATAGAACCGTCCCGACAGCCTGCCCCCGGTCGTATCATCGATGCACACCACAAGCCCGCAGGGCGTACCGATGTAGCTCTGCGTCCCTTCCATCAAAATCACCTTCTCCTTTCCCAATTCCAGATAGATTCCTCCCCCTTTTCCCAACGCCGTTACTTCCCCGAAAAATCAAGTACCTCGCCCAGCCGGCGTTCCACGCTGCTGACATGGAACTGTACGCTGATCCGCTGCCGGTTCACCGTAAAATTCTGGGTAATCCGCCGCTGTACCACTTTACAGTCCTCCCGGGTGGTATTCACCAGAAGCACCAGATACTGGCCCCGGCCATAGCGGTTAATCACATCGCTGCGGCGTACCGCACAGCGGATCGCCTCCCCCAGCCGCACGGACAATTCCTCAAGCTTCGCCCCTTCGCCCATCGGGTTCCCCTTGCTGTCAACCACCGTGCACAGCATCAGGTACACCGACTGGCCGCCCCGCTCGCTCATCCGCTGCATCATATGATAGATTCCCAGAAACACCGGATAGGGACACAGGTATCCGCCGGGATAAAGCTCCTTTTCCTGGGACAATTCCCGCTGGATCTCGTCCAGAACCCCGTAGCTGTGTTCCATTTTCTCACTGAGCTTATGTACCATATCGTGCATTTTCTGGGAAGGAGTAAAGCCCTGCTCCCTTAAATAAAACTCCAGCGTATTATTATAAAATTTCCGGGCCTCCAGATGCCTGCCGGAAGCTACCAGCGCCTCCATGGCCAGCGTCTCCCAGTCTGCCAGGGGATCCGTCTTCGCGGCATAAATTCCAAGCTCCCAGAGACCATCGTAGTCCTCTGCGTCCCGTAAAAGCTGGGCAGCACGCTCCACACAGGTACAGAACAGCCCATGATATCTCCGTGCCTCCTGGGCCGCCCACACAGCGCTGTTCTGAGCGCTTAAGAAGTCTCCGGTATAGGTATGGCAGGCTTCCAGGTAGCGGCTGAGCCTGCGGCCAGGCTCCTCCTCTTCGGCCTCCCTGGCCAGACGCTCCATCTCCCAGGCATCCTCCACCACGGGAATCTCCCGGGTCCAGTAACAGCGCCCGTCCCGCTGCTGGATGAAGCCGCTCCCCTCCGGCATGCCGGCCGCAGCCAGCTTCTTTCTCGCGTTGTAGATTACACTGCGCAGTGCGTGATTGGCATTTTCCAGATCCCGCTCCTCAAACACTACCGCCTTGATTTCTTCCCGTGGGACGCCCTCCCGGCGGTAATGCAGCACCATCTGCATCAGATAGGTGAACTGGGATTCCTTCGCCTTCCCAGCCGTCACCTTTCTGCCGTTCCATTCCATGGAAAAGCCGCCAAACATCTGCACATACAAAATTCCTTCCTTGTCTCTCACCGCTCTGTCCCCTATCTCCTGCGCGCCCGCAGACGCCCTGCCAGGATGTTCAGCATGGCGCCGCAGGCCGCAAAACACAACATATACACTTTTCCCAATGTGCTGGTCAGCACAGTCAGAAGATCGCCCAGCATAGGAAACTGGTGTTCAACCTCCCCCATCAATGCCTCATAAGGTACCCGGTTCATGTCCTCCCCCTCGTTGGCGTCACCCTTCGTGGAAAACTCCCCTTCCACCTTATGGTTGGCTGTCACCCGATGGGTAATCACAGAATCACCGCTCCTGAAAGCAATCACATCGCCTTTCCCGATTTCCTCCGGCGGCGTGTTTTTTACAAAAACCGCGCTTCCCACCGGTATCGCCGGCTCCATGCTGCCGCTGACCACACAAAAAACCTCATATCCCAACACCTGCGGCGCAACGGCCGGCAGGCAGACCAATATCGCACTTATCAGAATCAACGTCCCCAGGATGTTGCAAAGGGCCGGAACAATGCCCCTGCCCTTCTGCCCGGGACGCCGCTCCTGTGGCGGCGTCTCACTGCTCATATATTTCCCCTTACACGATTATTTGCCGGAATCTTTCCGCTTCTTCGGCTTTTCTGCCGGCTCCCTGCCGTCTGCCGTAGCAGCCGCCTTTTTGCGCCGCACCAGGAAAAACCAGGCCGTGCCCACAGCCGCAACCGCCGCAAGACCAATGAGGATCTTGGCTGCCAGCGGCAGATTCCCGATTACACGGGCAAAGCCGTTAGGAGAAACCGGAACTTCCATGGGCCCGGATCCGTCTGCCAGAGGCACATCCGGATCGTTGATGTCCTCAAGCTCATTCGGCTCTGTCTGGGGTACCGGGTCATCCTCGATCTCTGTCTCCGGATCTGTTACCGGTTCCTCCGGAGCTGGCGTTTCCGGAGCCGGTTCCTCCGGAGCCGCGGGCGTCGGTGTCGGAACCGGTGCAGGCGTAGGCGCCGGAGCTGGCTCCTGAGGCTGGGCCACAGGCGTATACGTAAACCGGAACACATTGTTGGATGCATCACGATCCAGGGTTCCCGTCAGGTTATAAGCCTGGGGCTGATAACCCTCGATATAAGTAAATGCAACCACCGGCCGGTCTCCCACATTACCATAGTAGGTCTCACTGGGCGCCAGGACATTCCCGGCCGCATCCACATATTCCACAGTATACATCACCGCATCGCTCAGGATCCCATAGGCAACTACGTAATCCGCATCCTCCGTCGCCACAAAGGACGCCAGCGCTACGATTTCATCATTGTCACGGCCGCTCTTACGGATTCCCCGGATATAATACTTGCTGTTATCCTTCAACGCCACCCGGTTCTGGTTAAAGATCACCCGGTCTGCCTCCGTATCGGTGAGTCCTTCATAGGCCACCATCTCCTTCCCGTCAATGGTACCCTGGGCTCCCGCGAAAATACGTACGGTATACGTATAAGAATCTCCGGCCGCTTTTGCATCCAGCCGGACAGAAAATGCCGAAAGCACCGTCAGACACAACGCCAGGCACATCCCGGCTGCCTTTACCGCCTTCCTTCCAAAACGCATCTCACCGCACCTCCTTTTTCTGCTTTTTCCTCTGGGCCACACCGAAAAAGCCGAACATCATAAGCAGCGCGCCGCTGGCTCCCGCAAGGCCAATCAAAAGCCCCAGGTTGGTCTCGTCTCCGGTCTTTACTACCCGCGTAGAACTGCCGCCGGAGCCGCCTTGCTGACCGCCTCCCGGATTATTGCCGTCGGGCCCGTTTCCGGGATTCCCGTTATTGTTATTGGTGCTGAGTTCCACCGCAAAATTCATCTGCAAATCTGCCAGAGTATCCTGGTAACTGTTGCCCTGGGTCTCCCCGTCTAAGGCCACGGTCAACGTTACAATACCCTTCTGGCCGTTTGCCAGGGTGCCCAGATAAAAATAGTCTTCCAGGGCACCGGAAACACTGTGCAGGCCCTCTCCGCCCTCTGTTCCCTCACCGCCGACGGTATCACTGGAAAAAAGCACGGTCTGGGTCCCGTCCGGGCCGGTATAGGTCAGCAGATAGGTGTAGGCTCCGCCGCTTGCTCCCTCAGCGGAATCCTCCAGACTGCTTATAATCTTGTTTGTCATGTACCAGTCGGTGGCAGAGCTGTTTTTATTGGAAAGCTCCAGTGTCGCCACCGTTTCATCCCCCGGCTGCATGCCGGAGATCACATTTGCCATCTCCGCGCTGGAAAAGGCACTCTCCATCTTGGCTTCCTCGGTAAAAATAACACTCCAGGGACCGCCATGGGTCGTCTCCGCGTGAGCGGTCAAGGGAACGCTAATCAGCAGAAGGGCCCCAAGGGCCAGGCTGTATAATTTCTTTTTCATCGTCTTCCCCTCCCTACTTCAGACTCAGTGTGCCGTCGCTGACAGACACCAGACGGCCCCAGGCGCTGTAAATAGCGTCCTCTGCGTTGTGCTCCTGCACGGCATCCACCTTAGCCTCCACACAGAACTGATAGCCGTCATAATCATACATTGTGGTGATAACGGTCCCACCATCCCGCTTTGTTTCTGTCTGGGTTACCCTTGCGGCCACCTCTTCCTTGATCGCTAAGGTATCGGCAAACAGCGGCGTCGTCTCTCCAGGCCCAAGCACCCGGTTGTAATACAGCACCGTCCGTTCTTCGGTAGACGCCTCCGGATCGACGATCCAGTGGGTATCCTGGTTTACCAGGTTTAAGTCGATCATGGCCGGCGATACCTCCCGGCATTTCTTCCCGTCCGCGTCCGTCCAGTATTTGTGGATGCTGACCCTGACATACTGGCTGATGCTGCCGGAATTGGTAACGCTAAGCTCCTCTTTGTATTTTTTTCCAAGCTTTACACTGGTATCTTCCCCCAGCATTCCTTCCAGGAGAGCGCCGTCCACATGGTTCCATTCCCCGTCCTTGTCGTAGTCCCGGCAGGAAATGGCCGCACCGTTTTCATTCAGGGTAACGCCGATACTGGACATGGCCACCCGGGCCGCATAGGTCTCGGAATAGTAGGTCAAAGCCGCCCTTGCGCCTCCGATGCCGGAGGTCAGAAGCAGCGCCGCTGCCAGTACAAAGGCTGCCACGGTCACAGCCGGCATGGAAATAAACCTTTTCAGCTTCTTCATTCTGTGACGCCTCCTTCCGTTGTACTTCCTGTATCTAAGATCCTGGACCAGTCGGCATAGGGCGTACCGTCCTCATGGTAGCAGACCGGGGTGCTTTCGTAGACAACGACTACGTTGAAGCTGTCGCCGTCTTCTACTTCAACAGGCACACCGTCAATCTTAATGTCAAGTACCTCTGTCTTTCCGCCCGGTTCTACAATATCATTGTAATAATAGTATTCTTCTTCGCCCCTGCTCCATTTGCCGCTTTCGCTGCTGTATGTCAAGGGATTCTGACTTCCCGCAAACGCCTTCACCCGGATATAGACCGGCTGGCTGGAAGCCGCATCATTGGAAACGGCGACATGCTTGGTCCAATCTCCCACTTCTTCTTCCGCTGTGGACTGGCTGCCCAGCCGGATGGCATAGCCGCCGCTAGCCTCCGTATAAGTGGTAAAATATGCCCAGGCACTGCCTGCCCCGGCAGACAGAACCAGCATACAGGCCGTGGCAGCCAGGATTATGTTCTTATACTTCATCTTCGATCACCCTCCTTACTGCTGGGTCCATTCCCAGCCGGCTTCCTCTGCGTTTCTGGTTTCTGTATTTTCTTCATGGTATTCAAAATGATTGGTAATGACGCCGCCGCTTGTGGTGGTTCCCTGATAAATATTGGTGAATTCTACCAACCCGGCCGCTCCATTTTCCGGAACAGGAATGACCACGTCCTGTGTCTGCGCCCCGTCCAACCGATATGAGGGGCCCGGATATACCTCCGTCACCAGTACATAAGATCCTACCGGGATCAGGCCGCTTAGCTTCAGTTCCTGGCTGCCTTCACCCCCGAACTGAATCGTCCTGACATCACTGTAAACAAGCTCTGCATCAGGCTCCACTGCCGGATCCGCCGTATACGCTTCAATCTGGAATACGAAGGACGCTTCCTGCCCGCCGTAGCCTTCCAGGTTCTTCCGGATCTGTAAGTCCCCATACCTGGGCCCCGGCTGCGGTTTCAAGGTCACGTTGAGGTCTGTAATCCAATCCCCGGGATTGGCCGTGTTCACCAGGTTTTCCCCATTTACCATAACTGCGTCCTTGGTCGGCAGTGCAATCAGCTCCGGAAGGAATGTATAGGTATAGTGATCCGAATGGGCAATCGTTGCAATCTGTGTAAAATCCGCCTGGCCTTCGCTGCCCTTAACAGTAACCTCCGTCACATAATCGCTGGCCTCTGCCAGCTTCGGGCTTCTGGCCACCAGCAGATACAGGCCGCTTTCCAGGTTTTCAATCTTCGTCCCGGAAGCCAGATTCTTCTGCACAAGACCCGCATCTATGCTTGCGTGGCTAAAGCTGCCGTTATCATCCTTTGTAAATGTAATTTCTGCCGCTGCCTGCGCTGCCGCCCTGTAATCTGCTTCTTTCCCTTCCAGCATCCGGGCAAGCGCTCCGTAAGGGTTGTTTTCTCCAAAATCAAATTCATAGGTATCATAGCCAGGCACTTTTTTGGCGCCGGCCACTTTATATAAGTCGATCACCACATCCTCATTTTTCAGTTCTGCCAGTTCTTCCCGATTCGCCATGTCTCCCGGCTGTACAGTCAGCGAACAGGGAATCTCCAGGTCAATGGGGTCTGCCTTAGCCCTGCCAATACCCTGTCCTGGCAGGCTTAACAGCATTACGGACACCAGTGCCAGAGCAATCAGGGAAATCTTTTTCTTTCCAACAGCCAAATATTTTTTATCTTTCATGGCGTCTCCTCCTTATTTTGCGATATATTTTGTAAAAGGGTTTCTCAGCTCGTTTCATCGGTCTGCTCCTCCTTTTCCTTCTGCCTTTCCTCCGCCTGCTCCTTTTGCAGCTTCCGGCTCAGATCCATGATATCCCTGGTGGTCACTTTTTCCGGTTTTTTCCGGTATATGATCAAAAGGACAATTAACAGCAGGAACACAATGGGAATGGCTACCGCCGGCGCTACAATATAGGTCGGGATACGTGTGGCTTCCTTATGTACCACAACCGTACCTGGAATATTATCAATCCGCGTCCCACGCACCAGGAGGCGGTGGGAATTGACACCATAAGGGGTACATGTCATCAACGTACAATAATCTTTGCCCTTAACAATATTCAGCGCTTCCAACTGGCCCGGCTCCACAATTAAAATCTGATCCACCTGATAGGTTAACATCTGGTTCAACACGGTAATCGTAAATATATCCCCGATTTCCATTTTATCCAGGTTGGTAAACAGCTTCGCGGAAGGCAGACCACGGTGGGCCGATAACACGCTGTGACGGCTTTCCCCACCGATGGGAAGATGGGAGCCTTCCAGATGCCCCACTGCCACATTCAGAACCGCATCGCTGGTTCCATGGTAAACCGGCAGCTCTACACCGATTTTTTCGATTGTAACATAGCCGATAATCCCGTTTTCCGCCACATCCAGGACGCTGTAATATTCCTCTGCCAGGGTATCCGCCTGGGAAAAGGGCGCCGCAAGGCTGCTCAGATGTTCATTATAGGCCTCTGCTTTTTCAAACAGCGCTTCATAATCTGCTTCATCCAATCCGGCTACGATCTCATCATAGCTATTGATCGCCCGGCTTTGATGGAAGGAATTCCAGTAATCACTGACTGTAGGATAAAGCATTACTCCTAATCCTGCCAAAAGGATCACCAATAGGATGATGGTGGATAGGGACACTCCTTTTTTCTTTTTCTTTCTGATTTTCTTATCCTTTTTATCCTGGTTCTTTTCTGCTTTCATAGGCTTCCCTGACAGTTTGCTTTCTGTTTTTGAGCGTTTTGGGCTCTTCGCTGACGTTGGCCGGCGCAAAAGAACGTATGTTCTTTTACCCGTTGCTCACCGCACACCACGGGAAGGTGCCAGCTTGTGCGGTATTCCGGGGAAAGGAAGCTTCCCCCTCCCCGGGGTTTTGAAAATATCGCTTCGAAGTTCAACCAGCAATGGAGTGGTTCGAACTATTTCGGGTTTGTCATGCTGCTTTATGCACGGTTCATGCGCTTCTTGGTTACAAGAAGAACCACTGCTGCTACAACCAGGATACCGCCTACCACGTAGAAGATCGTTGTACCGATGCCACCGGTGGAAGGAAGAAGAGAGCCAGCAAAGTTCTCAACATTATATCCATTTAAATCTACCGTTAAAGTAGCTGGTTGCCCCGCTTTATCAGCCTCAGGATTTGCCGTAGTAGCCGAAAAAGTCTTTGTTTTCTCATCAAAGGTAATCGTAATTTCAATCGGATCTATCGTATTATAGCCATCCGGAGTAGTAATCTCACTTAACGTGTAGGTTCCCTCTCCTAAGCCGGTAAACGTTACCTTGCCTGTCTTATCGTCTACAAATGCCTGCGCTTTCGTATCTGCCTTAGTGTACTCAGCTTTATTTACTTCCTTTTTTACATATTTTGTATCCGTATCAGCATACTGATTTTTATTCTTATCATTTGGTTCAACCGTCGTAAATGCTCCATCTACCAGCTTATAATATGTTCCATTTTCATCTTCAACAAATGCCCAGCCAGTCACATATCCTACATTCACGCCTGTGCCCTCAAGCTTAAACTCGGCGCCCGCCAGTGGAGTTGCAGTTCCACCAATTACTTTGTTAATTACCAGTTGCGTAGTGTATACTGTTACATCTGTACCTGCGGTCTCCCCATCAAGGGTACCACCCTGATCCGGATTGCTGGAATATTCCACTTTTACGCTATTTGTCAAAGCTCCAGCTCCTGTTGACTCCAGTTCAGCATCCTTTGTTACAACCGCAGTGTAATCAAATTTAAAAGCTTCTCCCTTATAATCCTTATATTGAATTGCATTCTCCAATACAAATGTTATAGTTGTCTTTCCAGTTGTTTGATCTGTAGTGGTACCCGTTATAAAAGTAACCGTATTGCCTGTTTTTTCTCCATTTGCGTTCGTCAATTCAACTGTAAAACTATCCTTTACCGTAGGCATCAGCCCCTTAGACATGGTATCAACCAATTGGAATTTATATTCTTTGTATTGATCCATATCAGGAATCGTACCGCTCAGGGTATATGTCAATTCATCACCGATTGAAACTGTCTTAACATTTTCTGTTTCACCCTTTTTTACAGTCTTTCCAGGCTTATCCGGAACAGTAGAGTCCTTGGGGGTAACCTCTTGATCACCTAATACTCTGACCATAGTAGCAGAAATCGTAGTAGTAGGGTCATTTGTTGTTGTCGGGTCAGAATCAGGTTTGGAACCAGTATAACTATCAACGATGACATAATATCCACCTGGCACAGTAATCGTAGCTGATGTACCCGTGATATCTTCACCATTAACTTTTACTGTTACCGTACCATCTTCAGCAATGGTATTCACAATTTCTGCAACCGGTACTGCATCTTCTGCAATCAATGCTTTTGCTGCATTGCCTAACTCAATCCCTGTCTTATTCTGCAATTCACTTATAATTGCCTCAGCCGTTGTACCAGAAGCAACAGCACTTCCTGGCTTTGCATTAGACAGCTTCACCTCATTCTCCCCATTCGGAGTAGATACATCACCCGTTAAAAGCTGATATACCTTATAGGTATGACCTGCATGCGTATTGATTTTCAGCTCATAATCGCCAGTTGCTGCAGCCGCTGTCAAAGGCAGTGTCATAATACACATTGCAAAGGCCAATAAGACAGCAGAAACTCTTTTCCACATCTTTTTCATATCTTTCATTCCTTTCTTTGTCCGCATATTGCGAGTTGCATTACTTTATGTTACATTTGTTACATCTATTGCTTTTAGTACCAGGCGCATCATTGTGGTTTCCCCTGGGGGGAATTAGTGATACCCCCTTTCCTGCTTACGCTTCATACTAAGAGCGTACACCAGGCCGGCTGCTATGATTGCGAGTCCACCGAATGTATACATGATTGTTCCAGGACCTCCGGTTTCCGGAAGCTCATATCCCGCGCTGTTTAAAATGGAAATGGTGTATTTACCATCTTCAACTTCGATCACCTGTTCCGTTGCATTTGGCCAATTCGGATCAAGAACCTTGATTCCATCGGCGTCAACGGTAATCTTAACCGGTTTTTTTAACTTGTCGTAGCCATCCGGCTCCTTTGTTTCTACCAGCCAGTATGTTCCTGCCGGCAGAGTGTCCGTGTAAATGACGCCATCCTGTTCCCCAACTTTAGTTGAAACCAGATTCTTCTTCCCCTCCATTGGCTCAACAGGTTCTGCGCCTTCTTCCCCGGGATCGGTATCATACAGCGAAAATTCCGCCCCATTTAGGTACGACGCTTCATCACCGCTTTCCATACTCCTTTTCAAGATCAGCACCTGCTGTTCTACCATCGTATTGGTGATGGTATAAACCCGGACCGTTTTCCCTGTAGTTCCTGTTTCTGTTGTCTCTACACAACCAGATGCCGTATAATTTTTCAGCGTTCCGTCCGCTTTTTCTGTAACGGTATATGTCTCTGCTTCAAAAATATCATCGCACTGCTTGCGCCATTGGTTCTCGTCATTCTTGCCGAACGTTACTTCTACCTCTTTTTGTTCACCGGTACTCTTATCAATCCCGCTGACAATAAACGTTACCTCATCCGGGCGAAGCTCCGGCGTTTCCTCATCGCCTTCCCACTTCTTTTCCAGTAGGATGGGAGGAATCTTTTCATTTGTAATTGTAACCGGCACCCGTTCTTCTTCCCCGGCTTCCTTTTGCGTGATGGAAGAATAATAAACCATATGGCCGGCGCTTTCGGGCCGCAAAGTCATCGATGAAAAGTCTACCTGGCCATCTTCTCCCGGCAGCAATTTACTGCGCTCCTCCGTATAGCAAACCGTAACCTGGCCAACCGATTTTCCATCTTTTCCAACACTCTGATAGCCTTCAGGAGCTTTCATCTCCCAGATCGTATAGGTTCCCCACGGAAGCCCTGCAAAAGTGGCTGTTCCCTTCAAATCGCCGTCAGCGGTTGTTATTTTATCTCCAACCTGTTTTCCATCGGCATCCTTCAAGATGAATTCCGCACCTGGAAGCAGCTTCGTTGTTTCATCGAGATCCGTCTTTTTCAGAGGAATGTCGTAGAGCAAGCCGCGGACTTCGGGAATTGGGAAATGTACTTCCTTAACATCACCTAATTTTCCTTCTTCATCTTTGATCTGGTACTTTAACGTTGCGTCTTGATTCACCGGATATTTTGGTGCATTCGTAATCATATCTTCCACGCCTTCAGCTCCGCAGCTTTCAAAGCCAGGCTTCGTGACATCAAGCTTTACTTTATAGAGCAGTTCCGCAACATTTTTGAACCAGATCCCTTCCACTTTCCCGTCCGAACCTATCGAATTTTCAGTCTGACATTCAGTCTCTTTGGCTTTTGGTGTCCACTTTATCGTTCCGCCAGGGATTGTTTGCACCTCTGAGGGAGAAACCACCCCATCTACATATTGACAACCTTCGAAAATAATATAAGCACCCATCTGATCGTTCACTTCATTTAAGGCAACTGATGTCTTAAATTCTTTCTTTATCGCATTCCAGGCACTTGTAGACAACGTAATTTCTTTATTTCTGTCGCCCTTGTTCATTCCTCCCATCTGATATGCTATTTTATTGCCGGGGGTATCCTCAACAACATAAATAAGCACTACGTTATTTGCCTGATTCCATCCAATCTCGCCCTCATAAACTATTTCGCCATAAGGCGATTTGACAATATAAGTTCCTTTGCTCCAATTATTAGGTATATTTTCAAATGCAACCTCTATTTCCTTACTCCAGTTTGTTATAGCTCCATCTTCTACATTATCGACATGCGTAAGAGCCTTGAAATGTTCTGGTTTAAACACATTCCTTATTAATGTTTTTATATCCACCGACAAATACACATAAAACTCATTTTCCACATCTGTCGGTATCACGTTCTTCTGGACGCGCACCATCCTGTCGCCGTCGGAATATACTGTCTTATTGCTATTTCCTTCATATTTTCCCGCTACAATCTGCCAGTCATTCTTCTCACTGCCATTCACTCCGTCTATGGTTCCGTCCTTATCCAGATCCGTCCAATCCTCCGGAGTACCGCTGCCTTCCCCATCCGCCAATGCCGATACATCTGCCAGCATGGTAGTTGCCACATTAGGAGCATCCGTCGAAAAGCTCTGGCGTCCGGAGAAGGTGGTGACCGACTGTCCTGCCGCGAGCGTTTCCATTCCCAGAACTTCCCCGCCATCCTCTGTATTCAGAACCATTGCAGCTACCCCTGCCGTCTCCGCCTTAACCGGAGTGGTATATTGAATCTGAACATCCACATCACTGACGGACACTCTCTGGCCGCTGCCGTTTTCAATGGAGATCTGGAATACCCTGGCAAACGAAGACTTTACTTCTTCCGCATTGTGCTTGGTCTTCTCCTTGATCGCGCCCTGGCTGTTGTTCAGATATTTCCGGTAGCTGTTGTTTTCGTTTTCCCCGTTATCTTTTACTTCTTCTACAACCAATCTGTCATTCTTCGTAATACCGCTGTTTTTCCCATAGGTGACGGTAACCTTATAACCATTGCCGCTGGCCGTAAGCGATCCCCCTTTGCCGGGGGCTTTGCTGATTACAGTGGAGGTTACCGAAAAGCTTTCCTGGGTAAATTCAAAATCGCTTCCTTCTTCCTTTTCTACAACTTCCGCATCCAGAACCTCTGTTCCTTCTTCTGCAAAATGTACGACAGACGCTGCCTCGTTCTCGCCAAGCTGGATGGTATCCGGATAACTGATTTTGATATCTACCGGAGCCGCCGGTTCCACCTTCACGCCATCTGCCAAAAATGTAATATCAAAAAATCTGGCAAATGATACCTCAACATCCTCTTCTGCTGCCGCTTCCCCTGCTGCGGCTGTTTCCTGTGCCATAGCCGCAAGCATTTCCTGGTAATAAGCCTCATACTCGGCACTGTCCGCCAGGATTTCTTTCACCAGCAGTTCTGCATTTTCCGGGATCCCCGCTTCATCGCCATAGGATACGGTTACCATATAATCCTCGCCCTGCATGGCCAGAATATGCCTGCCATCGCCAGGCTCTGCCTCCTGCTCTGCTGATGCTTCCACTTGATCCTGTTCCCCCGCTACTTCTGTTGGCTGTACCTTATCATCCGCCCAAGGCTCGGTATCATCCGCTTCCGGTGCTGTGGCATCCTCATTCTGCGCATAGCATGCATCGATATGGACATGTTCTTCATTCTGGCAGATCAACTGCTTCTCATAACATTCGGGCATGTGCTCATGCTCTGCCGATGCTTCCTGACCGCAGACCAGAACCTCCGAAAAGCATTCCTCCATATGGGAATGTTCCTCCTGTCCGCACTGGGGATTCCCGGTCATTGCCGTGCCGGTGTAGCGCAGCACCATCACCGTGCCCAGAACCACCATTGCCGCCAGACAGGTAAACACTGCCAGCCAGCGCTTATAATTCTTTCGTTCACGCAAGAATCTTTCCGCCTGTTTCGTAATCAAAGATCTCATTGCGTTTCCTCCTTTCATTCCTCTCGTCCAGCCCGGGCCTCTATGAGCCCCTTCCTGCATCTATCAGTTGATTATCCCAAACTCACTGAGCGGCCACACCCGGAACACAATCTTGCCGACAACCATGTCCTTGCCGACACAGCCTACCGCCGTATTGCGGCTGTCGATGCTGGTGGCACGATGGTCTCCCATCACAAAGCATTTTCCATCCGGCACCTGGTAGGGAAGTTCGATATTGCATTCGCCCAGTGCTTTCTCGGATACATAAGGCTCGTCAAGTAGTTCCCCGTTGACCGTCACATTCCCATCCTCGTCAATATCAACCCAATCCCCCGCATAGGCAATTACCCGTTTCACCAGGGTATTGTTGTTGTAATAAAATGCAATCACATCGCCGGTTTTAAAATTCTTGCTGTTGACTGCCACCACGATGTCCCCATCCTGTAAGGTCTCCGTCATGGAGGTTCCGCTGATCTGCAGCACCGGCAGGATCAACACCGCCACCAGCACTGCCGCGGCTGCCACCACAATCAGGGAAAAGATGGTACTCCGAAGGGCTTTGCTGTAGCCCCGTCTGTACTGCTCCTTCTTAAGCGCCGCTTCCACGGCCTTAAGATCCAGGCTTTCCAGATTTTTCGCATCCGGCTTCCCGCTCTCTTTTTTACTCATCTGCATTCCTCGGTTCTTTCTCTTCTCCAAGATCCGAAAGTTCTTCCTCCAGGTCCAGGAAATCATCCTCCGATTCCCCAAAGCCCTCGCCGGTTTCCTGCTCTGACAGTTCCAGAAAATCCTCGCTGTCAAACAGGTCCGCCACCCGTTCATCGCTCATCCGCTGCAGATTATAGAGATACTGGTCCGCCGCCTTCTGGGCAGCTTCAAAAATCCCGTTCAGCCTTAATGCGGCTTCCGCAATGGATCCTGCTTCCTCAATCTGGATCTTCCTGCCAAGCCGCAGGGCATCCATCTCCCGCTTCAGTTCGCCGATTCGGGCGTCCTTGGCGTCAAGCCTGCTTTTCAGCTTCTCAATCAGGGTATCCTTCTCATTCAGCTTCTCCTTGAGCCTGTCGTAACCGGCCTTGGTCTGTATCAGAGCGGAGCTTGTATTCGAAAGCCTCGTCTGGAGCGCCAGCGCCTCCTTGCCCTGTGATAGCAGCAGTTGCAGCAGATCCTGCCTGCGGAGCCTGTGTAATTCCTTCTCTGTCATATCGCTCCTCACTCCCGGATCCACGCCTTTACCTCATAATGTTGATTATGCGGTATTACGGCCGGCTGGCCCCAGAATCCCCCAGGGCGCAATGATAAAAGAAGAAAATGAAAAAGTTTTTTGTAAAAAACCTTTTTTTCTCCTTTTCTTTGACGCTTTCTTTGACGTAGCATATGATATACTGTATTCAAATTAAAAAATGCCCCTGGATACTCCATAGGGCAGGCAGATATTACGGTGGATGCCACTTTTTTACTTATTTACAGCATATAATTCCAAAAATCAGTTGAATTTCATTGGGGTATGTATTATAATGAATCAGATGATTGAAAATATGTCACGCTGATACCGCATAATCAACATTATGAGGTATTTTTATTTTTGGTCAGAAAATCCTTAATGCAGATTCCCTGCCTGTCTTCATCGGCACAGACATAATCCGTTTAGCTGCCGTTCCTGTTCCTCGCAGCTTACCAGCGTATAGATCCTGGTGGTATTGATATTCGAATGGCCCAGAAGATCGGCCAGGTGACAGATATCCTTTTCTACCTTATAGAATGTAACCGCAAACAGATGCCTCAGGTTATGGGGGAAGACCTTCGTGGACGCCACCTTTGCCTTCTCGCAGAGCTTCTTCATGGCATGAAGGATGTTGCTGCGGTCCATGGGCTTTCCGCTGCGGGTTACGAACACGCTTCCGGTGGTAATGCTCCTTTTTTTAATGTAATTTTTAAGCTTCCTGCAGAGCTCTAAGGGCAGCAGCACAGTCCGGGTCTTCCCTTTGAGCATCACCCGGGTGCGCCTGGTGTGAAGGGATTCCACCGTGATAAAGGCCAGCTCGCTGATGCGGATCCCGGTGGCGCAGATGGTCTGCATGATCAGACAGAGCCGTTCGTCTCCGTTTTGCCGCGCTGTCTCTAAGAGACGCTCATATTCCTTGCGTGTCAGCTCCCGCTCCCGGTGGCGGAAAGCTTCTTTTTGTACCTTGAAGGACTTCACGGTGCAGTCCTCTCTGCCCAGAAACCGCAGAAAGTAGTTGAGGGCGGCCAGCATGGAGTTGGCGCTGCTGATCTCGTACCGTTCTCCCAGATGATTTTTGTAGGCGATTACCAGTTCCTTTGTAATCCCGTTCCCTTCCTTGGCGTAATGGATGAAGGCCCGCGCGTCACGGCAGTATTTGCTGATGGTGGCTTCGCTTTTTTCCTCCTCCCGCATAAAATTTTCCAGCTCCCTTATGGTTTCGTAGCTTAATACAGCATTCATCTTTTGTTCCTCCTATGTGTGATTGTAAACATAGTATATACGATTTGGATTGAAATAGAAGAAATTTTTTGATGAAATTCTATGCTTATAAGAAAAAAGCTTTAAGGAAAAAGGCGTTTGAAACAACGCCCTCACACGATCCGCACTCCCAGCAGATGCACCAGCTCCGCCGCCTGCAGCGCATCGATCTTCATGCCAGAAAGCTCCCGGAAGCTGTCCGACACGCTAATGCCATGGATATCGCAATCGGATACATCCAGATTTTTCAGGCTGGTCTTAAAAAAGTCCACTTCTTCCAGGGAAACGCGGTGCAGCGTAAGCTGTTTGAAACGGCATTCGGGCATGGCGCTCATCTTCATGACGGTATCGGAAATCTGCACCTGCTCCAGTACCGCCATGGTAAAATTGCTGTAGCACAGGGAGCAGTCCTGCCAGACGGTCTGCTTCATATGGCTGCGGATCAGCCGGGCGCCGTCCCCCTTCGATCCGGTAATACGGCAATCCTTCCAGTAGCTGTTCTCAAAATTATTGTTAGAAAAATCACAATGTTCCAGGGCCACCTGGTAAAATCCGGTACCCACAAATTCGCATTCCACAAAGCGGCATCTGGAAAATACCACCTTTACCAGATCCAGCTTGGAAAAATCCTGGTTTTCAATCACTTTATTTTCGATCCGCAGGTCCCGGAGATCTGTCTCTTCCTCCCGGGCCTGGGCTAACATTTCTTCCAGCATCTCATACCTCCTGTTTCTTCTGCAGCCCAACCGGCAGCTCTACCGTAAACACAATGGTCTCGTCGGCGCTCTTAGCCCAGATCCTGCCGCCATGCCGCTCCACGATCTCTTTTGCAATGGCGAGTCCCAGCCCGGAGCCTCCGTTGGAGGAGCGGCGGGCCGTATCCAGCCGGAAAAACTGCTCAAAGATCCGCTCCAGCTTGTCGGCGGATATGGTTTTTCCATGATTTTTCAGGGAGATCTCTACTGTTTCCGGCCCTGGCCTTACGGTCAGAAGCAGATCACTGTCGGGATAGCTGTAGTTTAACGCGTTGCGGATCAGGTTGTCGAATACCCGCTCCAACTTGTCGGGATCGCACAAAATCTCCACTTGCGGCGGAATCTCAAGCTTCCATTCCAGCGCCTTCTCCTTCAATACCGGCTGGAACTCATAGGTGATCTGCTCCAGCATCCGGCTTAAGTTAGTTCTGTCTAACTCCAAATTCATGGTGGTCAGGTTAAACCTGGTGATATCAAAAAATTCATTGATCAGTTCTTCCAACCGTTCCGCTTTTTCCAGGGCCACTCCGGTGTAGCGTGCCCGCATTTCCGCTGAGATCTGGGGCTCCTCCATGAGAAGGGTCAGATAGCCGATGACGCTGGTTAAGGGCGTCTTCAGGTCATGGGCCAGGTATACCACCAGGTCATTTTTCCGCTGCTCTGCTTCCCGGGCTGCCCTGGCGTTCCTGAGGGATTGCTCCCGGGCCAGGTTCAATTCATTCTGGATATCCACCAGCTCCTGGGACAGCTCGATGGGCGTTTCTGCAGACGCAGACAGGCTTTTTGCCGCTTCGATCACCTCATCCAGATACCCCAGGGGCTTGCGGATCGCCCGGCGGGCAAATAAAATGCCACTGGCCAGCATGACCAGGAGGATGATATATGGGGCCAGCGCCTGGATTGCCTTCAAAAACCAGTAGAGCGGGTCTTCCCGGTACCAGGTAACGCCGCCGAACATGAATTCTGCCGCCACATAGCCGCCGGTTAAGATCAGAAGGACGCCCAGCAGCGACAGGATATACCGTGTAAAAATCCCGCGGGAAACCCGGCTGTATTCCCGCCTCTTTCTGTCTCTATTCAATGGTGTACCCCACCCCCCACACTGTTTTGATGTATTTCGGCCTGCGGGCCGGCTCCTGCATCTTCTCCCGCAGACGGGCAATATGCGCCATCACGGTGTTGTTGCTGTCTAGGTATTTTTCGCCCCATACGGCTTCGAAAAGCTCCTCCGAAGACACCACCTTCCCCTGCCGCTGGCAGAGATACCACAGGATGGAAAATTCTCGGGGCGTCAGCGACAGCTCCTTGCCGTTCAGCGTGCATTTATGGTTGCTTTTTGCAATGGCCAGGCCCCGGATATCGATCTCGTCGCTTTCTTCCTCCCTGGCGTGGGCATCTGCCGGATTGTACCTGGTATACCGCCGCAGTTGGGATTTTACCCGGGTGATCAGCTCCAGGGGATGGAAGGGCTTGGTGACGTAATCGTCGGCTCCCATGGTCAGGCCGGTGATCTTGTCCACCGCCTCCACCTTGGCCGTCAGCATTATAATAGGAAAAAAGTGCTCCTGACGGATCTTCTGGCACAGCGCGAAGCCGTCCATGTCCGGCAGCATCACGTCTAAGACCGCCAGACTCAGATCCTCCTGCGCCACACAGCTCAGGGCATCTTTTGCGTTGTAAAATTTATAGACCTGATAGCCTTCGTTTTTCAGGCAGACCTCCACCAGGTCGGCAATGGCTGCCTCGTCGTCTACCACCATGATTTTTTCTGGCATAAGTTCCTCTTTTCCGGATTACTATATTTTTTTATAATTCTTGCATATTTCAATTCGATATGGTATATTATAAACAGAATAGGTGCTGCCGATAGACAGCTAGCCCGATAAATGTTTGGTCAAAAATAACCGCTCAGTTTAGCAGACCGGGGCGGTTATTTTTGTGTTTTATTATTATCCTTGCTTCCGATGGCGTATCCGAGACCGAAGCAAGCGATGCACAAACTTATCACTGCCATTAATCCTTCAATCGTCAACATCCACTTAGCCCTCCTTTCAAAGATTCCTTTTCAGGTTTCTATGTAAACAGAGGGTCACAGTCCCTCCGCAGAGGGCTAACCGCCTACCATCTTGGCAGCACCCAAAAAAATTTTACCATATTTTATTGGAGTAATCAACTGTGTACGTTGAAAACACTTTTATGGTTCTATAATTGCCTGTCATTTACAGCTATCCCATTTCAATGTCACCTAGGCGTTCCCACCTCAATCAGATTCCCGTCCGGATCATAAAACCGGACGACCTGCTGGCCCCAGCTATGGGTCATCAGGCGGTTGACGTACCGGACCGGTTCTCCCGTGGCCTCGCTGTAACGCTCCAGCTTTTCCACAAATCCCGCGATGTCGCGTTCTTCAAAATATAACTCGCTGGCGTTATTCTTCGGAATAATCTCTCTGCCTGTGAATTCCCGCCAGATCTTAGCGTCCTGCTTTTCAGAAATTCATCCAGTTGTGCCTGATTGGCCGCAATTACCTGGCTGATCCCCGCTTCCTCCAGACTGCAAACAAATTGATCCAGCATCTTAAGGGTTTCTTCTTCCCCACCACAGGATCCGTTTTGCAAAGCCGGGAGATATTGATCAATCACCGCAGCAATAGCGGCAGCTTCTACCTGATATCCGGAATCGTCAAACATATAGCCAATCAGCGGTGAACGGACTGCTTCTGCTTCCTGCCGCTCCCATTCTTCAACAAAATGCTCATCCGCCGGAAAAGGAATATACATCTGGCTGGAATCACCGGCATAATAAAACGCCGGCGCATATGTGCCTGTCTTTTTTATCACACGCCCTGACCCTTGCACAAATTGGTAATCTGTTCCCTCCAGCCCATACTGAAGCAGATTAGCGGCCTCTGCATTCCGATACAGAAAATCCAAAAAATCCATGGCCTTATCCGGCCTCCTGCTGTTTGCCGCAATGCCCCACATATACGCCGTCACCGTCCGATCAGAAATCACGGGGTCTGTAAATGCACAATATCCCAGTTCAAATCCGGCATTTTCTGCCTCGTATTTGTACTCTGCCCATTGCTGGGGATCTCTATTTCCCATAAAAACCATTAACTTCTGAGCCTTCACATAATCCAGATAAGGTATCGTGTCTGTGGCATCCTTGGCAAGAATCCCCTCTCTGCGCCAACGATCCATCCGCAGACAGAAATCCCGAAAGGTATCGGTAGCATACATATTTTCCACCTTCATAGAACGGGATGCATCCAGCACCACGCCACAGCCACAATTGCTGCCAAAACCTTCATAGGTTCCGAACCCCATAATCATACTTCCCTCACCGCCCCCCACATAAAAAGGCATCATATCGCAGCCAGAATCTCTTACAGAATACAATAGTTCTTCCAGATCCTCCACTGTCCCTTTTTCGGGAACCCTGGCCCCGATCCTGTCCGCAATCGTTTTGTTGTAATAAAATCCAACACTGGCGGAAGTATAGATACGAGCCGGCACCGCAAGCTGCTTTCCCCGGACAAAACCGCTCTCCATCACATCGCCAAACAGGCTGCACAACGTTCCGCCATGGGTTTTAAGCAGATTATCCGTATTCATATCGTAAAGCATATCGGTTCCGGCCATCGCAGAAACAGGCTGTAAGGTAGCCACATGGATCAGGTCAGCCTTTTCATCTGCTGCAATGGCAAGATTTGTTTTCTTACGGATTTCATCAATCCCGATAAACTGAATATCCACCGTACAATTTATTTCCGGCAGCGTCAGTTCATTGATAGCTGCCTCCAGGGCCGCTTCTTCCTCAACAACTTCTCCCGGAAGCATAACCACCTGAATTGCTACCTCATAGGCTTCTTCCTGGCTGCCGACTGCCGGATCCGGTTCTCTTTGGCCGGCTTGCGGCTCACTTCCACATCCCAGGAATAATAAGCATAAAGTTATTACAGCGCATACTGCCCGTTTCCTGTCCACAGCGCTCCCCCCTATCTTCTGCAATGTACTATTTTAGTTTATCATATTGCCTGTGATCCTACAACAGAATTTCCAAATCTGCCCACGTATCTGCTTACAGCTATCCGCCACGTAAATAGAGCAGGCCTCATACATGGGCCTGCTCTATTTTTCCTCTCCGGAATTTTATGCATATTCTATGCGCATTCTATTTTATAACCTGTTCTGTATAATCCACGTCAATTGACAGGTTTCCAAGCCTCGGGATCAACAGAATCATAGATTGCCTGGGCATCCCCCGACATGAAGCCGGACTTATCGAAGATTACGGTTACCACGTTATTATTTACAATCCCCTCCAGGATCTGTTCCTCCTCAAAGGCGGTAAAGATCGCATAGAATCCCGCGCCATCTTCACTAACCGCCACCACCACATCGGTATCCCCAAACTGGAAGGGATATGTAATTGTCTGGGCCTTTGTATAAATGGAGGGAATCTCCGGCATTGCTGCCGCACCGCCGCCAGCCGCCGCGCCGTTCCAGCCATTGGGATCGATGGAATCGTAGATCGCCTGAGCGTCTCCCGACATAAATCCGGACTTGTCGAAGGTTACGGTCACCACATTGTTATCCACCGTTCCCTCCAGGATCTGCTCCTCCTCAAAGGCGATAAAGGTGGCATAAAACTTGGTATTATCGTCATTCACGGCAACGGTCACATCCGTATCCCCGAACTGGAAGGGATATGTGATCACCTGAACCTTGGTGTACTCTGCCGGAACCTCGGCCGCCACGCCTGCTCCGCTGTCCTTGGGCGCATTCTTGGCAATGACAAGATCGATAAAGCCATCTGCCAGGTCCATCCATTTTGCAGAGTTGGTTCCAGTCACTCCTACGCCGAATCCATGGCCTACGTTTTCAAAATTGTGGTACTCCACAAGGGTTCTGTCCTTCACGGCCTCCGCCAGCACAAAGCTGTCAAAGGAGGTTCCCAGCGGGTCGTCAGCGCCTGCTGCCAAAAACATTGCCGGAAGGTTCTCATTGTCTGTCTCAAAATCCGACTGCAGCCCTTCCAGATTCCCCCAGCTATCCAGCCGTGCATGAGGTCCGTACATCACCACTGCCACATCAAGGTCCGCACTCTCACCGTCTACTTCATCCGGAACATAGGAATCCACATAAATGGTGGGCTGGATATCTCCATACAGGAATTCCACTGCTCCCAGTACCGTTGCGCCGCCTCCGGAAAATCCGGTAGCGATCATGCAGTCTGTCCCCTGGATCCCCAGCGCCTCCGCGTGATGGCGGACATAACGGATACTCCTCTGCATATCCATCCAGATATCCTCGGGTCCGTAGGGCTCCACACGGCGCTGCAGAACATAGCAGTTGTAGCCCAGTGCATTGAAGCCCTTCGCGATGGGCCAGCCCTCTCCGCTGTTTCCTCTGGAGCTGAAGCCGCCGCCTGCAATGATGATCATATTTCCCTTGGCGCTGCTCTGATCCTCCAAAAGGAAGGGCACCAAAAACGGCTTGAAGTCGGAATTGTCATAGCTTTCCAGGGTAAATTTCAGGGCATCCTCATTCTCCACCGTGGGAATGGTGTCCCCCCAGATGTACCAGATGCTGTCCTCAAGCTTCTGGATCTGGACCAGCCCCTGGCGGGCGTCAAAGGCCTTTTTGATCAGCCCCTCCTGAACCTCTCCGATCTCCGCCGGATCCAAGGTCAGTAGGATGTTGGCCTGTGCGCAGTAGTTATCCCAGCTTGCCGCGTCATAGGCTGTGGGAATATTTCTGACGAGCTTATAATTGTAGATCTCCGCATCCAGCAGCTCCTTGTAATAATCGGCATCTCCCTCTGTCAGGGTGATCTCCTTCATAGGAACATCCGGCGTTACCGCTGTGGGCGCCTGTGGCTCCTGATCCGTCTCTCCCGGATCCTCCGGTGTTTCCGGCGTCTCCTGATCCTCCGGCTGCTGTTCATCCGTTTCTGCCTGTCCTGGTTCTTCACCGGACGCCTGCACCGGATCTGTGTTGGTCTGCTGACCGGAATCCTTAGAAGAATCACAGCCTGCCATACCCAGAACCAACACGCCGGAAAGGATACCGGCCACAATACGTCTGCCCAACTTATTCATACTTTTTCCTCCTTGTTTCGATTCTTTTATTGGTTATTTTGTACTTATATTCTATATTTTGATCAAATTTCTATCCACCAATTTCCCAGCTTTCTTTTACAGATTTCTTGCATTTCTATGTTTTTCTTTCTATTTGTGAAATTTTAAAATATAATTTTGTATATATTATGCAATTTTATATCTTGTTTCTTCCGGTAAAAATTGATACACTGAAAGAAAAAAGGAGCTTTGTGCCATGAATTCACAAGATACCGCTTATTTTTCCCAAATGCCTCCCATAACACTGATCCTTTCCCAACTGATGCCTTCTCCTGCCACCTGGCATTCCTCCCTGCAGATCCTGTATGTGGTAGATGGTTCCTGCAGCTTCACACTGCGTGGAATTTCTTATCATATCAGTGAACGCCACATTGCCATTATTAGTCCCATGGAAATCTATACGATCACAAAAGGCAATGGAACGCTGGCTCTATTGCAGATCGATACGGAACTGATTGGAAAATACTGTCCTAATTTCCAGCTTCCAGCCCTCAAATCCATGCTTCTGACCCCGGAAGAACGGACTGCATATGAAATGGTGACCTCGATTCTGGAGGAACTGATCCGCACCAGCCTGACCACCGATGACAAGCTTCTGCCGCTTCACTATATGATTCATGGGTTCCGTCTGACTGCAGCCATCACCGACTACTGCGCCATGGAAAATCAGAGAATCTCTGATTTTTCCACTGAGCTTCCGGTGCTTAAAGCCATTGAATTTACGAATACCCATTTCCTGGAGGATATCTCCATTCGGGATGCTGCAGAGATTGCCCAGTATTCCATACCCTATTTTTCCAAATTGTTTTCCCGAATCGCCGGTATTTCTTATATGAAATACGTCACACAGCTTCGTATGCAAGAGGCAGAAAAGCTGCTGGCACAGGGCGCCGGCATCAGCGAGATTGCAAAACAGTGTGGTTTTTCCGATTATCGTGCCTTTACCCGGGCCTATCGTCAGAAATATGGGGAAAATCCCAGCAGCCGGAAGGGCTATCGCCTTCCTGGCAAAACCCCCGTCCCAGCCACACCGGAGACTCTGTCTGTTGAAAATGTAAATCTCCTGACCCGATTCATGGCCAGTCTCAAGGTCCATGAGGCTCTGCCTGTGCGCCAGGATTACAGAGATCTGCCGGAGATTTCCCTGAATCCATTGAAACAGCCTTCACGGGAATTCCTTCCATCCTGGAACCAGACCATCGGCCTTGGCAGGGCGAGCCTTCTTCTGGAGGCCCAGTCCCAGAACCATGTGCGCGCTCTCCAGGAAGCACTGCATTACCGGCAGGCCACAATCCACGGCCTTCTGGATGATGATATGCAGATCATCCGCCTCAATGAACACGGTCAGATTTCCTATTCGTTTATCATTGTCCGGAATGTGATTCATTTTCTGCTTTCTGTTAATCTGGCTCCCATCATTGAACTTGGACATATGCCGACAGCCCTGGCAAAAAACAGGAGCGCAATCATCCATGACGGCAAGAGCTGTATTTCTCTGCCGGAACATCTGGATCAATGGGGAGACCTGATAGAGGCATTTATAAATTTCCTTTTTTCCATTTATGGGCAAAAGGTTGTGGAAACCTGGGAGTTCTGTTTATGGGGAAAGCCGGAGGCTGCTTTCTGGGATTTTGATCCTCCCGCTCCGGATGATTACTTTCGTTTTTACTTGAAAACATACCAGACCGTTAAAAAGATGAGCCGACAGCTCTGTTTTACCAGCCCTGCGTTTCTGGCCTTTCCACTCCGGAAAAATTGGCTGAACACTTTTCTGGCGGCTTGCCGGAAGCACAATTGCCTGCCGGACAGGCTCCGTTTTGCATTTTATCAAGCCTACTTTCCTGGTACAAATTTTCATCCTGGAAACAGCGAGGCTCTGCGACGCCCGTCTGACCCGGATATCATGGAAAAGGTCCTGGCCCAATTAGACGCATTCTGCAAGGAAAACCGGCTTCCTTATGAAAAGCCGGATCTTGCAGAGTGGAATTTCAGCATTTCCCAGCGGGAATATCTGAGTGATACCTGCTTTATGGCGTCCTATCTTGTAAAGAATATTTTAAACTGTAATTCCCTGGTCACCGGGATCAGTTATTGGGCATATAATGATCATCTGGGCGAAATCCCCTTATCAGCAGATACCTTTTACGGTGGGCCTGGCTTATGTACCGTCAACGGTATCAGAAAACCCTCTTTTTTTGCATTTCTTCTGCTCTCCCGTCTGGGCAGCCGCCTCATTGCCCAGGGAGATGGCTATGCAGTAACCCGGAACGATCACGATATCCAGATTTTATTTTATAATTACTGCCATTTTTCCGTTCTTTATGCCAATGGTGAAAATTTTAACGAATCCTTTTCTAACCGCTATGACGCGTTTCCGGATCAGAAACATCTGCATTGCTCTCTGACCCTGACGGATTTACCTGCCCTGCGGTATCTATGCACTACCCGGATTCTGAACCGGAAGCATGGAAGCGCCTTTGACCAGTGGACGGATATGGGCATGATCACAATCTTAACCCAGGATGAACTGGATTATATCAAGGGTATCAGTGTCCCCCAGATGAAGGTCCGGATTGTTTTTCCGGAAAACGGCATCCTCCGTCTGACGCGGGAGCTGTTGCCTTTTGAACTATGTCTGATTGAGCTGCACGCAATTTAACGCTATGAAATGAACCGATTTTTCTCTTAAGGGTCTTCTCAAAAACGGTCAACAGGCGTATGATGGATATTGACCGGACCGGTCAGCGAGGTGACGCCTATGAATGAAAAATTTTATAAACTGCCCCGGGAAAAGCAGCAGCGGATCTTAAATGCCGGATTTCTGGTTTTTTCCCGGAATTCCTATAAGAAAAGCCCCATGCAGGAGATCGCGGACCACGCCGGAATCAGCAAATCCCTTCTCTTTCATTATTTCCGCAATAAGCAGGAACTGTACCTGTTCCTGTGGGAGAGGGCCTGTGATATTACCCTCCAATATCTCACGAAATACGGCTGCTATGAGCCTGCGGATTTATTTGAAATGATGGAGCGGGGCATGCAGGCTAAGCTGTCCATGATGCGCCTTTATCCTCACATGACGGCTTTTGTTGTAAAAGCTTTTTACGAAGTCGACCCGGAGATTTGTACCGCGATCCAGAAAAGCTACCAGGAACATTTTAACGTCAAGGCCATCCATGCCCTGGACCGGGTTGACCCCGCGGATTTTATCCCCGGCCTTGACCTGGAGATGATGTACCGGGAGATGTATCTAGCCTCGGAGGGATACCTCTGGGAGGTCTTTCAGCGGGGCGGCTGCATCGATGTAGACAGGCTGGAAGCGGATTTTTCCGAAATGCTTGCCTTCTGGAAAAAAATTTACCTTAGAAAGGAGGAGCATCCTCTATGAATGCGATCCAGACACATGCTCTCACCAAATTTTACGGGCGATCCCGGGGGATAACCGACCTGGATCTAACTGTGGAGGAAGGGGATTTTTTCGGCTTCATCGGCCCCAACGGCGCCGGGAAGAGTACGACGATCCGCACCCTTCTCGGATTGATTGCCCCCACCAGCGGAACGGCGGAGATTTTTGGCAGAGATATCCGTAAGGACAAGACGGCTATTCTTGCCGGGATCGGTTACATGCCCTCGGAGGCATCCTTTTATTCTAACCGGAAGGTGTGCGATATTATTCAGTTGTCCGCCCGTCTCCGGCGCATAGACTGTACTGAGGAAGCGGCTCTGCTGTGTGAACGGCTGGGACTGGATACCCAGAAGCGGATCCGCCAGCTTTCCCTGGGGAACCGCAAAAAGGTGTCTATTGTCTGCGCCCTGCAGCACCATCCCCGGCTCTGTATCCTGGACGAGCCCACCAGCGGCCTGGATCCGTTGATGCAGCGGGAGTTTTTTGAAATTTTAAAGGAGCGCCATCAGGCAGGCGCAACCATTTTCCTGTCCTCCCATGTGCTTTCCGAGGTGCAGCGGTACTGTACGCACGCAGCCGTGATCCGCCAGGGACGTCTGCTGGCCTCAGACCGTATCGAAGCTTTGGGCCACACGGAGGCGAAACGTGTCACGATCCGCGGTCCTCTTGACGATCCGGCGCTGCGGCAGTTTTGTGCTGGGATTTCCAGCGTTGAACGGATCCAGGCGGATACGGTCCGCTTTTTGTACAATGGAAAACCCGGTCCGCTCCTGGCGTCGCTTGCTCCGCTACCTCTAACAGACGTGAGCATCAGCGAACCGGACCTGGAGGAAATATTTTTACATTATTACGGAAGGGAGGAGCAATAAAATGGCATTGTTGCGACATGAGCTCCGGCAGGGACGGACTTCTCTGCTGATATGGACGGCGGTAATCGCCGGGATGCTGGGGATCTGTATCATGATTTACCCGGAAATGTCCACGCAGATGGGGGATATCAGCAGCATGTTTGCCGATATGGGCAGCTTCTCCGCGGCATTTGGGATGGACCGGATTAATTTTGGTGAATTTCTCGGTTTCTTTGGGGTGGAATGCGGTAATATACTGGGCCTGGGCGGCGCGTTTTTTTCCGCTTTGCTGGGAATCTCCGCCCTGGCCCGGGAGTCGAAGGAGCAGACGGCCGAATTCCTGCTGACCCACCCCGTCAGCCGGAGCCGCATCCTGGCCGGGAAGCTTCTGGGAATCCTGCTGCAGCTTGTGATCCTCAATCTTCTGGTGATTAGCGTTACTGCCGTTTCGATTCTGGCGATTGGGGAGCAACCGGATCTTAACACCCTCGCCCTCCTGTTCCTGGCTTATTTTCTCCTGCAGATTGAAACTGCCTGTATCTGCTTCGGGCTTTCGGCTTTTCTAAACGGCAGTGGACTGGGGGCCGGGCTTGGAATTGCCGCCCTGCTGTATTTTTTGAACATCATTGCCAATCTTACGGAAAAAGCGGCCGTTCTGAAATATCTGACCCCCTTCGGCTATACGGAAGGGGCGGACATCATTGCCAACGGCAGCTTAAACGGCGCTTATCTGGCTGTGGGGATGGGGCTGGCTCTTGCGGGAACAGGTGCGGCATTTTATTGGTATACCAGGAAGGATATTGTATAGAAGTTATTGCGGAAGTCGTGACAAAATCTGTGACAAAAAAGTCTGCGCAAACAAAACCGGGGCGGTCGCACTCTTGATTTTTCAATCGTCAGTGTGACAACCCCATTTACTTCTGGGTTGATTTATTCAGTTCCTTTTG
>CATJBQ010000169.1 GCA_949738465.1 uncultured Lachnospiraceae bacterium | reverse complement strand
TATTTCATCCCTCCTACCCCTTATTATACTACACAATAACATAAAAAACGGATATAAAAACAAAATGTTTGACACAAAAAAAGCAGGTTTTATGCGACCGGCAGGTATTTTGGGGATTATTCAACTGTCAAACTCCCGGGAGTAGAATAAAGAAATAGAAGAATCTATTTGCATGATTGCCAGTAATTGGTTATAATAAAGTACGCAAGACGGGATTTAAAGAAGAAAGGAAGATTTCATATGCCACTAGCAAAAAAGCCGGTAAACGGCATGAAGGATATTTTACCGGAGGAGATGGCGATCCGGGATTACGTGATGAACGTCATCAAGGAGACCTACCGCAGCTTCGGGTTTACGCCCATCGAGACCCCCTGCATGGAGAACATCGGCAACCTCTCCAATAAGCAGGGAGGAGAGAACGAGAAGCTGATCTTCAAGGTGATGAAGCGTGGGGAGAAGCTGGATTTAGAGACGGCCCAGAGTGAGGCGGACGTGGTGGATTTTGGGATGCGTTACGACCTGACGGTGCCCTTAGCGCGGTTCTATTCCAACAATGCCAACAATCTGCCTTCCCCCTTTAAGGCGCTGCAGATGGGGAATGTATGGCGGGCTGACCGGCCCCAGAGGGGGCGTTACCGCCAGTTTATGCAGTGCGATATCGACATCCTGGGCGAGCCTGGCAACCTGGCGGAGATCGAACTGATCCTGGCCACCACCACTACTTTAGCGAAGCTGGGCTTTCGGGGCTATGAGATTCGCATCAATGAGCGGCGGATTTTAAAGGCCATGGCGGCCTACAGCGGATTTGAGGAAAGCGCCTGGGACGAGGTGTTCATTATCCTGGATAAGATGGACAAGATCGGCCTTACGGGTGTGGCCACAGAGCTTTCACAGGCAGGCTTTGAGGATACATCCATCGAAAAATACCTGGCTCTTTTTACCGGGGTGCAGCAGGCTGAGGACGGCGTGGCTTACCTGGCGGATACCCTGGGAGAGTTTTTGGAGGATGAGGTGCGAAGGAATCTAATGGAGATTATGGACAGCGTCAACGCCACGAAAAACGACAGCTTTGAACTGGTGTTTGATCCCACTCTGGTGCGGGGGATGTCCTACTATACCGGGACGATTTTCGAGATTGCTATGCCGGAGTTTGGCGGAAGCTGCGGAGGGGGCGGCAGGTACGATAAGATGGTAGGCAATTTTACCGGAAAGGATGTGCCGGCCTGCGGATTTTCCATCGGTTTCGAGCGGATTATCCTGCTTTTGCTGGAAAATGGCTTTACGATTCCGGGGCAGGCGGAGAAGAAAGCGTACCTCATTGAGAAGAATTATCCGGCGGACAAGCTTGCGGCAGTGATCGCGAAGGCCCAGCAGGAGCGGGCGGAAGGGAAGCAGATTCTGATTGCCCGTATGAATAAGAATAAGAAGTTCCAGAAGGAGCAGCTTGCCAAAGAAGGCTATGAGGAGATTTGTGAATTTTTTAACAAATAGGAGGATGCACTCTGCGGGCACAACTGTATGCCCAAAAAGCAGGACAAATAGGAGGATGCAATGATTCAGTCAAGAACACATAACTGCAATGAACTGCGTATCGGACACGCAGGCGAGACCGTCACCCTGGTGGGATGGTACGAAAATATGCGTAAGGTCAGCAAGAACCTGGGTTTTCTGATCCTTCGGGACTTCTACGGCACCACACAGGTGGTGGTGGAGACCGAGGAGATGATGGGGATTGTGGACGGCGTCAACAAGGAGACCACCCTGTCCGTCCAGGGCCTGGTGCGGGAGCGGTCCAACAAGAATAAGGAGATCGCTACCGGCGAGGTGGAGGTGGTTCCGGAGAAAATCGAGATTCTGGGAAAATGCGTTTACAACGCCCTTCCCTTTGAGATCAACCAGTCCCGGGAGGCGGACGAGAACGCCCGGCTCAAATACCGTTACCTGGATCTGCGCAACCCCCAGGTGAAGAATAAAATTGTGCTGCGGAGTAAAATTGTGGCAGAGCTGCGCCAGAAGATGAATGAGCTGGATTTCTTAGAGATTACTACGCCGATCCTGACCTGTTCCTCTCCGGAGGGAGCCAGGGATTACCTGGTGCCATCCCGGAACCATCCCGGCAAGTTTTATGCCCTGCCCCAGGCGCCCCAGCAGTTTAAGCAGATCCTGATGGCCTCTGGCTTTGACCGGTATTTCCAGATCGCCCCCTGTTTCCGGGACGAGGACGCCCGGGCGGACCGTTCCCCGGGAGAATTTTATCAGTTGGATATGGAGATGGCCTTTGCCACCCAGGAGGATGTATTTGGCGTTATCGAGGAGGTTCTGCCCCCGGTGTTTGAAAAGTACGGTCTGTACCGTACCGCGTCCAAGGCGCCCTTTGTGCGGCTCCCCTATCTTACAGCCATGGAGATTTACGGCACGGATAAGCCGGATCTGCGCATCGACCTGACTCTTACGGACGCTACCGAAGTGATGGCGGACTGCGGCTTCGGGCCCTTTGAGGGACAGACCGTGGAGGCCATCGTGGTGGACGGCTTTACCGGTACCCGTAAGGTGATCGACGGGATCTGTGCCGAGGTGGAGGTGCAGACCGCCAACAAGGCCTACTGGTTCAAGGTGGATGAGAAGGGAGATTTCGTGGGCGGTATCTCCAAGTTTTTGCAGGAGCGCAAAGAGGCTGTGGCGGAGGAGCTGGGATTAAAGCCCGGAGATTTTATCGGCTTGACAGCCGGGAAGAAGCTGACGGCCCAGAAGACGGCCGGGGTGCTACGGAAGCTTTTAGGGGCCGCCAGTGAGAAGCATATGAAAAAGGACTGCTACGAATTCTGCTGGATCGTGGATTTCCCCATGTATGAGATCGGGGAGGAGTCCGGCGAACTGGAGTTCTGCCACAATCCCTTCTCCATGCCCCAGGGCGGAATGGAGGCGCTTAACAGTCAGGAGCCCCTGTCCATTCTGGCGTACCAGTACGATCTGGTGTGCAACGGCGTGGAGCTTTCCTCCGGGGCGGTGAGAAACCATAACCCGGAGATTATGATTAAGGCCTTTGAGCTGGTGGGCTTAGGGGAGGAGGACGTGAAGGCCAAGTTCCCGGCCATGTACAACGCCTTCTGCTACGGCGCGCCGCCCCATGCTGGGATCGCCCCCGGGGTGGACCGGATGATTATGCTGATCTGCGGCGAGGACAGCATTCGGGAGATTATTCCCTTCCCCATGAACAAGAACGCCATGGACGTGATGATGGGAGCGCCGGCTACGGTGGAGGAGCGGCAGCTTAAGGATGTGCACATTGAGATTGTGATGCCTAAGGGGCAGGAATAAGAAGATGTGCTTTACATTTTAGCTGTATATCTGGTATACTGGAACTGGTAAGACGATCTGTTCATTTGGCAGGAGGTGGCGGTATGTCAGAAAAAGAAATGGTAAAGGTATCGGTTGAAGAATTTTCCAGATTACAAAACTATATGCTGGCATCTGAAAAAAATTCAGATAGTTATAAGCTTATGAAGGACCGTTACATTGAATTGAAGGTAATTTTAAATTCTTTTGGAATTAACCTTTCAGAATTGGACAAGGTTAAGGAATAATGAAAGTTGAAAGGAGTTTTTATGTCTAAGGTTAAGAAAATCACAAAGGCAGAAGCGGCCGGGCTGTTCAAGGACGGCATGACCATCATGATCGGCGGCTTTATGACAAACGGTACGGCGGAAACCCTGGTGGACGCCCTGGTGGAGAGCGGGGCCAAGGATCTGACCATCATCTGCAACGATGCAGGCTTTCAGGGCAAGGGAACCGGCAAGCTCTTAGATTCAAAGCAGGCTAAGAAGCTGATCGCCTCCCATGTGGGCTTGAATAAGCGCTGCGGCGAGATGTACAGCGCCGGGGAGCTGGATCTGGTGCTGACGCCCCAGGGGACGCTGGCAGAGCAGGTGCGAAGCGGCGGAGCAGGTCTTGGCGGATTTTTAACGCCCACCGGTGTGGGAACCACCGTTGGCGAGGGCAAGCAGGTGATCGAGCTGGACGGCGTGGAGTATCTTCTGGAGCGTCCCTTGAAAGCGGATGTGGCTCTCATTAAGGGCTACCGCGTGGACGAGTCGGGCAATATCCAGTATCGTGGATCCACCAGGAACTTTAACGAGATGATGGCAACCGCAGCGGATGTGGTGATTGTGGAAGCCGAGGAACTGGTTCCTGCCGGCGCCATCGGTCCGGATCATGTGGAGACGCCGGGCATCTTTGTGGATTACATTTTAGAGGGAGGTGCACAGTAATGGAAGATAAGAAAGCTGTTATCGCTGCCCGTGTAGCGAAGGAATTGAAGGACGGGGATGTTGTGAATCTTGGGATCGGGCTTCCCACGCTGGTTCCCCATTACCTGGATCCCTCCATTTCCATTACCCTCCAGTCGGAGAACGGATTTGTGGGACTGAAAGCAGCGGCTGACTCCGAGGAGGATGCGCCCTACATTGTGAATGCGGGCGGCGTTCCGGCCGGCATCGAGCCTGACGGCGCATTTTTCAACAGTGCGGATTCCTTTGCCATCATCCGGGGCGGCCATGTGGACGCCACGGTGTTAGGCTCCCTGCAGGTGGATGAGAAGGGCAATATCGCCAACTGGATCATTCCCGGCAAGATGGTTCCCGGCATGGGCGGAGCCATGGATCTGGTGGTGGGCGCCAAGAAGGTGATCGTGGCCATGGAGCACACCAACAAGGGCAAGCACAAGATCCTGAAGGAGTGCACCCTTCCGCTGACCGCCAAGGGACAGGTGGACATGATTGTCACCGAGATGGGCGTGATGGATGTGACGCCGGAGGGGATTGTTTTGAAAGAGTACAATCCGGAGTTTACCGTGGAGCAGATCCAGGAGGCCACCGAGGCAAAGCTGATTATCGCCGAGGATCTGAAGGAGATGCCGGTTTAATTAAAACGGGATTTAATTTACTGCCAACAGGCGTTGCTTGTTGGCAGTTTTTGTAAGATAGGTTCTATGGAGATGGATAAGAGGGGGGCCTGTTGTCCATGAATGCCAGGAAAGCTGCAGGGGTGGAAACATGGCGCGATAGTTTAGAAAGCACAGTTTGTTTCCTGGCAATGCATTTGTCCATTTATCGGATCGGAAAAAGAATTGACAGGATCGTAACTTATACAAGGGTCATTCAGTCTGGAAATCTCAAGGACAAGCTTCCTATTCTTAGGGATGATGAATTTACCGTTATTGAGCGGGGAATAAATGTTATGACAGAGAAACTGGAACATTATATAGAAGAAAAATATAGCGCAGATATTGCCTTGAAAAAAGCGCAGATCCAGTCGCTGCAGCCCATTGTGGAAAATTGCCTTAATCATGGGTTCACGCCGGATATGGAAAATTGCCGGATCACTCTGGAGGCGGAAGAAGGAGAGGCGCAGCAATTTTATATTGCAATTTCAGACAATGGTCTGGGCATGCCTAAGGAGTATGTAGCGCAGTTGGAGGAAATGCTTGCCAGCCAGATGGAGGGCTATCATGTCGGCATGCGCAATATCCATCAGAGAATCCAGTTGCTGTTTGGAGTGGAGTTTGGATTGCGTATTGAAAGCAGGGAAGGAGAGGGGACAAGGATACCCTACGATATGCGCGACTGGCCTGGAGGATTATTTCTGCGGCGCGTTCAACTGGGATACGGAGTCGTCATATACGCCTTACAGCAGCTTGTATACAGGCATGAATGTGCAAAAAACGGATGGTTTATATGAGATCCAGCAGAGATTCATTTAATTTGTGATAGGGGACGTATTTCCACCATGGTCAAACTTCCGAGGACCGAGACAGATTTTGAAAAAATGGACGGAAATGAGGTGACCGGTATGGATGGCGTTAAGCCCTTTACGATCATGCGGAAGGATACCGCGGTTATGCGGGTGGATTTTGACGCTTTCAAATACGAGGTTTTGAATGAAAAATATCTGCCCTATCCCATGCGGGGCAGATTACAGAAGCTTCCGGATTCCCGGAGGATCAAATCGTCTTATGATATGACCCAATTCATGATTGCGGTCAGAAAGAATGAGGAGGCTGTAGTTAGCTGGCTGGCCGGGTACTGCTCTTAAGCCGTGCAAATGCGAAGTGGATCTACAACCTGTTCCGGTTTGAACAGGTGGGGACAGATGAACAGAAGATGAAGATTGCCATGACCTGCCGGGCGGTTTCGGTGCTGGATCCTTACTGGCTGAAATTTGATGAGGATTTAGATATTACCTGGAGCCAGGCTGACGTCAAGCAGAACCCGCTGAACGAGATTGTGGCTCGGGTAGCGCTGCATGGGAAATCTTTGACACTGCAGGGATCGCTGGTTACGCCAGAGCTGACCACCAACGGCGCCTATGCCAAGGCCTGGAGGAGGCATCCGGACGGCTGCCTGTGGCTCTACAAGCTGGGGGCTGACGGGAATACGGAGTCCCGCATCGAGGTGATGTGCTCCAATCTGCTGGATAAGATGAATGTGGAGCATGTGCATTACGAAGCGGGGGAAGACGGGGGGAAATATGTCTGTATGTGCCCCTGCATGACCACGGACACAAAAGCGATTCTGACTGGCATGGAGTTTATTTCCTACTGTAATGTCAATGGACCGGATCTTGGCGAATATATGTTCTGGATTGACGGAGAGAACATTTATAAAATGTGGATCGTGGATTTTCTGATCAGCAACCGTGACCGGCATGGGCAGAACTGGGGATTTTTTTATGATACGGAAACGATGGAGATCCTGGGCTGCCACCCATTGTTTGACCATAACAATGCCTTTGACATTGATTATATGAGAGATCCGGACGCTCCCTATCAGTTCGGGGAGATGACGATCCGTCAGGCGGCCCAAAAAGCCATGGAAAAGGTGGATTTTCACTTTACCGCTCCCATCACGCGGGAGGATTTTATTACGGACCGGCAGTATACCAGCTTTCAGAAAAGAGCCGGATGCCTTGGCCTTCCGGTCGGAGACTGAAAGCGGCCGGTCACGGCTCCTGGGGACGCATCCCGGGCAAGATGCAGGGCTTAGGCTTTTCGGACGCATCCCGGGCAAGATGCAGGGCTTATGGCTCTGCATCACCCTTGCGAAGGCTTAAGCCTTCTTCTTCTTTTTTTCTGCCTTATCCTTGTCCAGCTCCTGGCGGGCCGCATTGGCTCTGGCCATCAGCCGTGCCTTAAAGCCCTTCTTCTTAGGCGCAGTCTCGATGGGGCCGCGCAGTCCCCGCACACCGGTAATGTACAGGCCGCTGACGATGGCTTTCACTTCCTTCTTCACAGGAATGATGTCGAACACCTGTGCGTCACAGATCAGCGTCATGATCCTGGGGCCAACCTTGGCCTTGACGATGGGTACCTTGGAACGGCGCAGCATCTTGGGCGTCTGTTCTACCACCATGGCCGGAAGGCCGGCGTCCTTAAGGCGCATTTTCTTCTTGTCAATAATCAGCATGGACATGGTCTGGGCCGTGGCCGCGATCTGGGCGTCCTGATCTTCCTTTTTCTTCTGGGACTTTCTTCCGAGAACATATAAAACGATGATACCGATCAGCAAAACACCACAGATGACCAGTAACGTGATGGTTAATGGACTCACTTTGTTACCTCCCTTTTTTTCTTTCGTAATTGTACCATTGATTCAGTGAAAAATCAATGGTACAATAGAAAGAAGTTGTCGAAATTCGTGGCACAGGTAGTTTCATGGGAGGAAAAAATGAGAAGAATACAGAAGAATGTATTGGTGGTCAGTATATTTCTGGTGCTGGGCGCAGGGGCGTTATTGGGCGGCTTTTTGTGGACGGAGCAGAAAAGGGAAGCGGAGGTCATGGCAGAGCTGGAGAGGGAGCGGCAGGGCCGGGCGGAGGAAGAAGGGGCCGGAAGCGGATTTTTGGAGAACATAAGCACGGATCCGGAAGAAAACGGAGCTTTAAAACCGGAGGAGGCAGGAGAAGACCGGACAGAGCGGGTGCAGGACGCAGCCGGAGAGGAGAAGAGGCCGGTCACGTTATTTTTTGCCGGCGACATTATGCTGGATCAGAGCAAGGTAATGGCAAACTATGACCAGCAGGGCATCGGCGGGATTTTGTCGGAATACCTTCTGGGGGAAATGCGGCAGGCCGACGTGACTGTGGTCAACGAGGAATTCCCCTTTTCCACCAGAGGGACCCCGATGCAGGATAAGCAGTACACCTTCCGGACGGATCCCTCCTATGCCAGCGCCTTTGCGGATATGGGGGTGGATGTGGTCAGCCTGGCCAACAATCACGCGCTGGATTTCGGGCCGGAGGCGCTTCTGGATACCTTTGCGGTCCTGGACGAGGCGGGGATTCCCTACGCAGGGGCGGGGGAGACCAGGGAGCGGGCCGCCCAGCCCGTTTACCTGGAACGGGCGGGGCGGACCATCGGCATACTGGCGGCCTCCCGGGTGATCCCGGTGGTGTCCTGGAATATCGAAAACCAGCAGCCGGGGATGCTCTGTACCTATGACAGTGCCAGGCTGGTGGAGGCTGTTTCCGAGACAAAAAAGCATTGTGATTATGTGGCGGTGTATGTGCATTGGGGTGTGGAGGGGGAGAATACCCCACAGGAGTATCAGAGGCAGTTGGCCAGGGAGGATATCGACGCCGGGGCGGATCTGGTGGTGGGCTCCCATCCCCATGCGCCCCAGGGAATCGAATATTACAACGGAAAACCGGTGGTCTACAGCCTGGGCAACTTTATTTTTAACCGGAACGATGTGGCCACCTACGCCCTGAAGGCAGTGCTTACCGAAGAAGGGGAGACGAAGCTTCAGGTGATTCCGGTGCAGGGGATAGAGGCAAAGACCGGGGAGCTGACAGGCCAGGAGGGGGAGGCGGTGCTGCAATTGCTGCGGGAGGTTTCCCAGGGAGTCGCCATAGACGAGGCAGGGAACGTAACCCCGGCGGCTGCGGATGATGCGGGGAATGCGGCGCCGGCGGCTTCTTAAGCCGCCGGTATATGGAATATCCTGGCGTTTCAGAGACGTATCATCCCCTAAACTAACGGTGCTTCCAGGTGCTTCTGGAAAACAGCACCAGAATCGGGAAGATCTCCAGACGTCCGGCCAGCATATCCACAATGAGCACCAGCTTGGAGAGGATGCCAAAATCTCCGAAGTTGCAGGTGGGGCCTACGGCGTCCAGGCCGGGCCCGATATTGTTAAAGCAGGCGATCACCGCGGAAAGGCTGGTGGTCATGGAAAAATTATCCAGGGAAACCACGATGACGCTTAAGACAAGGATGACCACATAGGCAGCCAGGTAAGCGTTGGTGTTGTCCAGGACCTCTTCCTCCACCACCTGGTTGTTGTTGCGGATCACCTGGACCTTCTGGGGATGCAGGATCTTGCGGATATTGCGGTGCAGGCTCTTGAACAGCAGGAGCACACGGCCGCATTTGAAGCCGCCGCCGGTGCTTCCGGCGCAGGCCCCCACCAGCATCAGGCATAGAAGGATGGCCCGGGAAAATTCCGGCCACTGGTCAAAGTCGGTGGTGGCAAAGCCGGTGGTGGTAATGATACTGGACACCTGGAAGGCGGCGTGGCGCACCGTCTCGGCCAGGGTGCTGTAGGTATCCTTCAGGTTGATTACGATCAGCAGGATGCTTCCGGCCACCAGGCCCAGGTAAAGCCGCAGCTCCTCGTCCCGGAACACGTTCCGGAACTGGCGTATCAGCAGCAGGTAGTAACAACTGAAATTGATACCGAACAGCAGCATAAAGACCGTACATACGTTCTGCAAATAAGGGCTATAACTGGCGATGCTGTCATTTTTAATACCGAATCCCCCGGTTCCGGCAGTGCCAAAGGCGGTGCAGACCGCATCGAAGACCGGCATGCCCCCTGCAAACAGGAACAGGAAATTGATAATGGTAAGCAGAACATAGATCAGATACAGGATCCGGGCGGTGGAACGGATCCGGGGAACCAGCTTTCCCACCTTGGGCCCCGGGCTTTCCGCCCGCATCAGATGCATGGTAAATCCGCTGCTCCTGCTGTGACCCGGCGCTACGGCCAGGAGGAACACCAGTACGCCCATCCCGCCCAGCCAGTGGCTGAAGCTGCGCCAGTACAGGATCCCCCGGGACAGGCTCTCCACCTCCGGCAGGATGGAGGCCCCGGTGGTGGTGAAGCCGGAGACGATCTCAAACAGGGCGTCCAGGAAGTGGGGGATTTCCCTGGAAAAATAAAACGGAAGGCAGCCGGCAAGGCTTAAGGCGATCCAGCCGAAGCCTACGCTGGCAAAACCCTCCCGGGCGTAGAAGCCATTTTTCTTCTTATGGCAGATGAAAAGCAGGAGGCCCGCGAAGGCCGCCGTGACTGCGATGGACATGACGAAGGACCAGGCCGCTTTGTATGCCTGGTCAAAAAGGGAGATCAGAAGGGCCGGAACCATAAAGGCCGCTTCTAACAATAAAATCTGGGCAATAAAACGCCCCATCATCTTATAATTCATAGGTTACCTCGATTCCGGAATCAGTCACGGAAAATATCATTGAGCTGGTAAATAACGTCCTTTCCGCTGGAGACGATAATCACCGTATCGCCGTTGCGGAAGCAGGAGTCGCCGTTGGGGATCTCTGTTTTGGTGCCATGGGTGATGCAGACCACCAGGATATTGGGCTTTAAGTTGATGGTTTTAAGCTGCTCATTGCAGTGGAGCGTTGTGGCATCCACACGGAATTCCATGGCTTCCGCCTGTCCGTCGGCAATGGTATGCACGGCTAAGGCCGCTCCGGTCTGGTTGCGGACCGCGCGCACATAGCGGACGATGGTGTTGCAGGACAGCTCCTTGGGGCAGATAATGCTTCCCAAAGGCAGGGAATCCAAAAGGCCCGTGTTATCCATCCGGGCCACCTTGGTAATGATCTGGGGCACACCGAAGGATTTGCCGTAGAGGGAGATGATCACATTCAGCTCATCCAGCCCGGTCATGGTCAGCAGCGCGTCGCTGTCGGCGATCCCCTCGCTCTCCAGAAGATACTGGTTGCTGGCGTCGCCGTGGACGATACAGGTGTTGGGCAAAAGCTTGGACAAACGTTTACAGGTGTCCGGATCCTGCTCGATGAGCTGGACGGTAACGCCGCTTTTTGCAAGCTGCTGGGCCAGGTAAAAGCTGACCCGCCCTCCGCCGCAGATGATGACGCGCTTTGCCTTATGGGTGATGATGCCTAAGCTTTTCAGCATGCTGGTCAGGTTTTTCATGGGAGCGGTCACAAAGATCCGGTCCCCGTCCTTTAAGGTGAAATTGCCGTCCGGCGCCACGGCGGCGCCGTCCCGAAGGACCGCGCACACCAGGACCCGGCAGTTGATGACCCGGTCCATCTCGCTTAAGGAAACATTGCAGAGCTTGCTTGCGGTATCAATGCGCAGCTCCACAATCTCCACCCGGCCTTTGGCGAAGGAATCCCGTTTTAAAAAGCCGGGATATTTTAAAAGATGGACGATCTCGATGGCAGCCTGTTTTTCCGGATTTACCGTCAGGGACAGGCCGAAGGTTTCGCGCATCTGGAAGATCTGCTCGGTGTATTCCGGATTCCGGACCCGGGCGATGGTATGTATCTCCTTGTTGAGCCCGTGAGCGGTCATACAGCACAAAAGATTCAGCTCGTCCGCTCCGGTTGCCGCGATCAGCAGATCTGCATCGGAAACGCCGGCCTGCTTTAAGACCTCCATGGTGGCGCAGTTTCCCTGGATGGCCATGGTGTCATAACGCACGGCGTTATCCTCTAAAACTTCGTTCCGGACATCGATCAGGGTGATGTCATAGCCGGCGGGGGATAATTGTCTTGCCAGAGCCTTTCCCAGCTTTCCACAGCCCGCAATGAGAATCTTCACGATAGAATCCTCCTTCGTAAATAAATATTTTATCGGGAAACCCGAACTCTGTCGCACTACGCTTGGGTAGCAGGAAGGTCCGCCTTATGGCGGCCCTTCTTTTCATTATAACAGTAATTAACAGAAAGGCAATGATAATTGAAAAAATTTCGACACTGTGATAAAATAATAAAATAGGTAATAAAATGAGAGACAGGAGAATGGTATGACGAGACAGGAATTCATAGAACAACTGCGGATCGCGCTGCAGGGGACCATATCCCAGGACAGGCTGAACGAACATCTGCGCTATTATGATAATTACATTATGGAGGAGGCGCGCAAGGGCCGGACGGAGGAGCAGGTGGTGGAGGATCTGGGAGATCCCAGGCTGATTGCCAAGACCTTAACCACGGCGGAGGCCTCCCGGCAGGCGGAGGAGCCGTACCGGCAGGGGCGGCAGCGGGCGGACAGCTCCCGGGGCCGGCAGGAGCACGGGGGGCCTGGGCATTCCCAGGGGGCGTCCGGACAGGGGACGGGATCGGGCTTTTCGTGGAATAGCTGGTACGGAAAGCTTGTACTGATCGCCATCGCGGTCCTGATTGTGGTGGTGATTGCGCAGGTTGTGGCGTTTCTGCTGCCCATTGTGATACCGGTTGTATTGATTTTGCTGCTGCTTTCCTTTTTTCTGGGAGGACGGAAGTAGGGACGGCAGCCACAGGAATATTTGGAGGATGGAATGAAGACAGTAACGATTGCACAGGGAGAAAAATTTGTTCAAAGGGGAGAACGGGTAGGCAGTCTGTATATGCTGCTGCAGGGAAAGGTCCGGGGAAGCGGGAAGAAGGACGTCTGGGATATGGAGCCGGGGAGTCTCATCGGCTTTTCCTCCTGCAGCTCGGATACCTATCTTTGCGATTATACCGCGCTGACGGAGTGTAAGCTTTATGCTTATGATTACCGGGGGCCGGAGGATTTTGTGAAGATCTTCAAGGAGGACGAAAAATACATCAGTGTTTTTGTGATGGCGGCGATGCGGCAGACCTTTACGACGCTGCGGCGTTTCCGGAATTTTTACCAGCAGGCCCGCAATTACTATACTTTTTTGATGAAGATGTACGGGGAATATGGAAAATGCTGTGAAGCCTGTAAGGTGGAGGCTCCGGAATACAGCCGGATGGAGCTGGCTGCGCCCTTCTCGCCCAAATACAAGATCAGCGATTATATCACGGTTTTTTACCAGCGTTTTTCTTCCATGAACCTGAAGGCGGTGGAGGAGTTCTTAAAGCGCGACATTGCCATGTGCGTGGGGGAGATCTTAAACGGGGACCTGTGGACGGTGAAGGCCATGGAGATGATCGAGGAGCTTAAGGGATATATGGAGCTGCAGAAGGAGCTTCTGCTGGATGAGAAGGAGGACGACCTGTATCACCGTTACTTTGAACTGGCGGTGAAGGCCGCGGCCGCCGGGGCGGATATCTCCGGTGTGCAGGCCATGATCGGCCAGATCCAGCGTTATGCCAGGGAGAGCGGCCTTTATCCCAAGGAATGGTTAGAACGTAAGTTCTCTGTCTATGAGAACTATGATTTCACCAGCCGGGAGCAGGCGGCCCAGGTTCTGGAGGGAGAGAACCGGGAGGATGTGGATTATCTGGAGGAGATCCTGGCTTATGCGGGATATACCGGGGATGCGGCCACGGCTCTTAAGGAGGATCTGGAGGCATACCGCAACGTCACGGACCGGTTTTCCAGCGGGGATGAGCTGCGGGGGCTTCGGAAGCGGCTGACCAAGGGATTTTTCGATATCTACACCAAGGCCTTCCAGGTCAGCGTGAACGGGGGACCGGTACCGGCCAGCGTGCAGATGCTGTTTAATTTCGGATTCCTGGATCCGCAATTGGCGGGGGAGGAGAATACCAGAAGCCTCCATATCATGACCGAGAAGCTGGAGCAGTGCAATTCCGCCAACGTATATACCATTTATGAATGGCTCCGCAGTATCTACGAGGGAAAGAACGAGCCCTCCAAGAATGAATTTGACATGGATTACCAGGCGTTCCTCAACGACCAGAAGAAGTCCGGCGACCTTACCGAGAAGGAAGTGCAGGAGCGCATGAACGACAAGTGGAAAAAGGTAGTATTTGAGATCGAGAATATGTTCATGGCCAACAACCGCATGACCTATGGCAAGATTACCTCCTACTGTCCGGTGCTCTGTGAGGATGATATCATCAATTCGGTGGAGAACATGCTGGTGACGGCGGATAAGATCCAGTCTGCCTTAAAGTTTATCAAGAATATTGATTTTTCCATTTTCTACCGGCAGATCGTGTTCTCCGATTCGGCCCGGGATATTAATATGGAGATGCTCGAGAAGGAAGTGATGCCGGTTACGATTCTGATGCCCAATGCGGGCAGCCGCGCCATGATGTGGCAGGAGACCTCCGGAATCAAGCGGGATACGCCGGCGCGGTTTATCTTCCCGATTATGACGGTGGCCAATGTGATGGATATGATGATCGAGATTGCCGGCCGCTACCGCTGGGAGATCTGCCGCAAGGTCCAGGGTGTGCGCTGGAATGACGTGACGGAGCCCTCCCTGACCTCGGAGTACAGCGATTTTATCCAGTATTACCGCAAGAACCATGAGCTGTCGGCAGACGCCAAGGAGAAGATCAAGAACGCCCTCCAGAAGTCCAAGAATAATTTCCGGGAGGTGTTCGTGAAGGATTACCAGAGCTGGATCAATTACGAAGCCAAGGGCAGCCTCAGGGTGAATAAGGTATCCCGCGATATTTTGTTCCGCTACTGTCCGTTTTCCAAGAGCATCCGCCAGGAGCTTAAGATCAACCCCACCTACCGGGATATGTTCGAAAAGTTTGAAATGATGGCGGACCGGTCGGCCAAGCGTCTGGATATGCTTTATGACCGCTACAAGAAGAAGGGCGGTACGATCACCAGGGATCTTCAGATGAACCGGGATTTCTACGAATTATAAATGGAAAAAAGGAAAAAGAGAAAACCATTGGGGGAGCCAATGGTCTTCTCTATGAGGGGAGTATAAATAATTAATAAGGGGTATAACTTTGTAAAAAGCCTTCCGGAAAATTCCGAAATTCAATTTACGCTCTGATTATAATATACTTCGAAAAAAAAAGCAATCCTAAATTGTGAAAAAAATCACAAAAAAATAGCCAAAAAATTTGTTTCCAGGATGCTAATTTGGGGCAGAAATGCAAATGGAAATGAAATCAAGGAGAAAGGATGCATAAAACAGAATTTTTTTCAGATAATATTTATGCTGAAAGGCAATATTTATTTTAGGAGGCAATTATCATGGCGAAGAATACAAATTCTCAGAACAAGAGCACCAATGCAAACAACTCGCAGAACAGCTATTCCCAGAACAGCTATTCCCAGAACAGCTATTCCCAGAACAGCAATTCTCAGAACAGCAGTTCTCAGAATAGCAGTTCTCAGAATAGCAGCTCCAAGAACAGCACCCAGAACAGCAGTTCTTCCAATAAGTCCAGCAACAAGAGCGGAAGCAACTGCAATTACTAAGCGGCGCCGCAGGAAAAGATTTTCCGCAGATGACGCTCTGACAAGGTGCAAAAATCAAAGTATCTCATATGATGGATATAGGAACAGATTGCAGGAACCTCCTGCAATCTGTTTTTTCATATAAAAAGTCCTCTGCATTTTGGGGAAAACGATATTTTATATAGGAAGGAGTGTGTATCCATGAGCGTTCGGGCCATCGGGATCAGAGAAGTGGAAGGGTATCTTTCCGATCCGCATACGAAGCTGGTCGATCTTAGAAGCCGGGAGGAATATGAGCTTTCCCACCTGGAGGGAGCCATCAATATTCCCTATGAGGAAGAGTTCCAGCCGGAGAAAAGCTTTGACAGGAATTACCGGTATATTCTGTATTGTGACCGGGGCGGCGTCAGCCTGAAGGCGGCGCGCCGGCTTGGCGGGATGGGATATGAGGTCTGTATGGTAATCGGCGGCCTTAAAGCCTTTGAGGAGCTGTACGGGGAATAGAGATTCCGGCGGGTACTTTCCGCGAAAAATGATTGACAGCGAAAGAGGGAAAATATATGATAGGATATAGGTAAACGACAAATCAAAAACAGAAGAAGTATTTGGAGCAGACAGATGAAGAAGATAGAGTTGATCGCCCCCTGTCATTTTGGACTGGAAGCTGTTTTGAAGAAGGAGATCTATGACCTGGGGTATGAGATTATAAAGGTGGAGGATGGAAGAGTCACCTTTGAGGGGGACGCGGAAGCCATTTGCCGGGCCAACGTGTATCTGCGGACGGCGGAACGGGTCCTCTTGAAGGCCGGGGAATTCACGGCGGAGACCTTTGACGAGCTGTTTGAGGGGATCCGGGCCATTCCCTGGGAGCAGTATATCCCCAGGGACGGGAAGTTCTGGGTTGCAAAGGCATCTTCCATCAAGAGCAGGCTGTTCAGCCCGTCGGATATCCAATCCATAGTGAAAAAAGCCATGGTGGAGCGGCTGAAGCGGCGTTACCACATGGAATGGTTCCCGGAGACCGGAGCCAGCTATCCCCTGCGGATTTTTTTGATGAAGGACCGGGTGACGGCGGCCCTGGATACCAGCGGGGAGTCCCTTCACAAGCGGGGATACCGCACCCAGACCGGCAGGGCGCCCATCACGGAGACGCTGGCTGCCTCGCTTTTGCTGCTGACGCCCTGGAGGGGCGGCCGGATCCTGGTGGATCCCTTCTGCGGAAGCGGGACCTTTCCCATTGAGGCGGCCATGATGGCGGCGGGGATTGCGCCGGGCATGAACCGTTCCTTCCTGGCGGAGCAGTGGACGGAGCTGGCGCCCCGCCGGGCCTGGTACGATACGGTGGAGGAAGCCCAGGAGCTGGTGGATCTGACGGTGGAGACGGATATCCAGGGCTATGATATCGACGCAGGCGTGGTGAGGACGGCCCGGGAGAACGCCCGCCGGGCAGGTGTGGAGCAACTGATTCATTTCCAGGAGAGGCCGGTGGACAGGCTGAGCCATCCGAAAAAATACGGCTTTCTGGTCACCAATCCGCCCTACGGGGAGCGGCTGGAGGAGAAGGATGCCCTGCCGCAGCTTTACGGGCAGCTTGGCGAAGCTTTTTCGCGCCTGGATAGCTGGTCGATGTATATGATTACCAGCTATGAGGACGCAGAGCGCTATATCGGCCGGAAGGCGGATAAGAACCGTAAGATTTACAATGGAATGCTGAAGACATATTTTTACCAGTTTTTAGGGCCGAAGCCGCCGAAGCAACATCGGCCGGAATAGGATAGACAAGGAGTAAGTGTGCGTGAATCAAAGCGATATGCAGGCATGTTTCTGGTGCTTCTGGCAGGACTTTTTCTGAAGTTTGGAGGAAATCCTGCCGCCGGCCAGCGGATCGATACCTTCCGGGGAGCCAATCTTGACAGCGGGATCTGGAATCCGCTGATTGCCCAGAGCGTCAACGAGCAGGAGATTTCCGTGCTGGTGGGCAGCCGGGAGATGAGCAGCCGCAGCCAGAGTATTTTTATGAATGAGAATCTGGAGCTGATGCTTCCGGTTTCGGCCCTGCGGGATTATTTTAACTGCAGCGTGCATCTGTATGAGGAACAAAAGCTTTTGGTGGAGAAGCGAAGCGATGAGGTGATTTTTGGCCTGGGGGAATCCAGCGTTTCGGTAAACCAGGAGAGTCGGGAGATTTCTTCGCCCATGATTTTCAAGGAGGGGGAATATTACGTGCCGGCCCATGCGCTGTCGGAGGCGCTGGATTTTTCCTATAGCTGGAATATCGGGGAGAACCAGGCCGTGGCGGTCAACAACGCAGCCGGGGAGAGCATTCTGCCATCGTCCTATGACCTTAGAAAGAGGCAGCGGATGCCCAGGGTGAAGGATCAGGGGCAGTATGGAACCTGCTGGGCATTTTCTGCCCTGTCGGCCATGGAGTCCAAGCTTTTGCCGGAGGAGCGGCAGGAATTTTCGCCGGACCACATGGTCAGAAGGAGCAGCTTTTACCTGGAGGAGGCGGAGGGCGGCAATTATGCCATGGGCATGGCGTATCTGGCGGCCTGGCAGGGGCCGGTCCTGGAGCAGGACGACCCTTACGGGGACGGGACTTCCCCGGAGGATCTTGCGCCGGTAAAGCATGTGCAGGAGATCCAGCTCATCGAGCGGAAGGATTTTGAGAAGATTAAGGAGGCGGTGTTCAAATACGGCGGGGGGCAGACCTCGATTTACAGCGCCTTAACCAGCGGCCAGACAGACTCTCCCTACTACAACAGCGAGACGGGAGGGTACTGCTACATCGGAACGGAGACCTCCAACCATATGGTACTGATTATCGGCTGGGACGATACGTATTCCAGGGAGAATTTTAATATGGAGCTGGAGGGGGACGGGGCTTTTCTCTGCCAGAATAGCTGGGGAGAGGAGTTCGGACAGGACGGGATCTTTTACGTCTCCTATTATGATGTGAATATCGGCAGCCATAACCTGGTGTATACCGGGATTGAGGAACCGGATAATTACGACCATATTTACCAGTCGGATCTCTGCGGCTGGGTGGGCCAGCTTGGCTACGGCCGGGAGGATGCTTACGGGGCCAATGTATACACGGCCCGGTTCGATGAGATTTTGCGTGGGGCCGGCTTTTATGCTTTGGGCAAGGATACGGAGTATGCGCTCTATGTGGTGCCGGAGTTTTCGGACAAGGAATCCCTGGATCCCGGAAACCGGGTGCTTGCGGCCAGCGGGAAGCTGACGAATCCGGGCTATTATACCATTGCCTTTGATCGGGGATTTCCGGTCAAAGCCGGCCAGCGCTATGGGGTAGTGCTGTATCTTTCCACACCGGGCCAGGAGCGTCCGCTGGCGATTGAGTATGCGGCCGATGATTACACAGCCACTGTGGATCTTACTGACGGCGAGGGCTATATCAGCGCCAGCGGCCAGGGAGGCTGGCAGCATATTGAGGAAACCGAGGAAAGCAACCTGTGCCTGAAGGTGTACAGCGATGACCAGTAAGGGGAGAACGGATGGAAGATAAGATAAGAAAGCTTTCGGCGCTTGCCATGGGGCTCCTGATGCTGCTGACAACCGCCGCCGTCCTTACGTTTTTTGATGTCAGGGCCTGGAGTGATGTGGAGCCGGAACGGGCCCAGGAGCAGACGGAGGCGGAACCGGAGCAGGAGCAGGAGCAGGATATGGATATGCTTTCCGGTATGAAGCTTTTGGACAGCGATGTCTCCACGGAGGAGCAGGAGATTTTAGAGCATCAGATGCAAATGGAGCTGCCGGCGGGCGTCGGCCAGGAGCAGATCCGGGTGGAAAATGATGTGCTGCACCGGCGGGTGACCATTAACATTCCCAGAATTGCCCAGGATTATTATTTTGACCATCCCCTGCGGGGGAGCAGCACCCATATCGACGATCTGCAGCTTGGAAGCGAGTACGGCGGGGGCGTGATTGAGATCACGCTGGATAAGGTCTATGAGGTGGAAGCCAAGGTGGAGGATTCCTGGCTGTATCTTGATTTTATTCCACCCAGGGAACTGTATGAGAAGGTGATTGTGGTGGATGCGGGCCACGGGGGCAGCGAGCCGGGAGCCGTCAAGCAGGATATTTATGAGAAGGATATAAACCTTGGGATTGTCCTGGAATTGAAAAAGATTCTGGACGGGCGCCCGGAGTGGAAGGTGTACTATACCAGGACAGAGGACGTTCATGTAAGCTTAAACGACCGGGTGCAGCTTGCGAATCTGTCGGATGCAAATCTGTTCATCAGCGTACACAATAATTCTACCCGCACCGGAGAGATGTCGGATTTTTCCGGGACGGAGGTGATGTACGATGAGGAGAAGGCCGGGGAGGAGCTGGGCTCGGAGCGTTTCTCCACCATTTTGCTGGAGGAGACGGTTGCGTCCTGCGGCAGCCGGAATCTGGGACTGCTTGCGGGGCACAGTATTTACATTATAAGAACCAGCCAGGCGCCGGTGGCGTTGCTGGAGGCAGGCTTTATGACCAGTCATACGGAGCTTAATCTGTTAAATTCAAGCGACTATCAACAGAAGGTGGCCCAGGGGATCTATCAGGGGATCGTAAGGGCCGTAGAGGAAGGATTCTAATGAGAAAAATTATTTTTGCCACGGGAAATGAAGACAAAATGAAGGAGATCCGGATGATCTTAGGCGGAGACCAGACGGAAATCTGCTCCATGAAGGAGGCGCAGATTGCGCTGGAGATTGTGGAGGATGGAACGACCTTTGAGGAAAATGCCAGGATCAAGGCCAGTGCGGTTGCGCGTAAGGCCCAGGGAGCTGTGGTTCTGGCGGATGATTCCGGCCTGGAAATCGATTACCTGAATAAGGAGCCGGGGGTCTATTCGGCCCGCTATGCCGGGGAGGATACCCCTTATACCATCAAAAACCAGATGCTTCTGGACCGCTTAGAGGGCGTGCCGAAGGAACAGCGGACGGCACGGTTTGTGTGTGCCATTGCGGCGGCCCTTCCCGACGGGCGTCTTCTTACCACCCGGGGGACCATTGAGGGCTACATTGGCGACGTGCCCGCGGGGGAGAACGGATTTGGCTACGATCCCATTTTTTACCTTTGGGAGAATGACTGTTCCACGGCCCAGCTTGCCCCGGAGCGGAAGAATGCACTGAGCCACCGGGGGAAGGCGCTTCGGGCCATGAAGGAGCTGCTGGAAGAGTATTGGCGGGACGCAGAGTAGAATGGGATAAAAATTAAAGGTGAATATAATTATGAAGATTTTGATTGTCAGCGATACCCACAGGAGCCATGAGTATCTGGAGCAGGCACTGGAGCTGGAGGGACCCGTGGACCGCCTGATCCATCTGGGAGATGCGGAAGGGTGCGAGGAGGAGATCGCGAAGATGGCCGACTGCCCCTTAAACATTGTGGCCGGGAACAATGATTTTTTCACCCTGCTCAAGCGGGAGGAGGAGATCATGCTGGGCCGCTACCGGGTGTTTCTGACCCACGGCCATTACTATTATGTCAGCACGGGGCTTGAGGATATCCGGCGGGAGGCTCTGGGACGGGGCTGTGGGATTGCGATGTTCGGACATATCCACCGGCCGGTGCTGGAGGTGGGGGAGGAGCTGATCCTTCTCAACCCCGGCAGTATCTCCTATCCCCGGCAGCCGGGGCGGCGGCCTTCCTATATCGTGATGGAGATCGGTGAGGACGGGAAGGCAGAATTTGAGGTGCGGATGCTGTAAAAGGAACGAAAAGGAACGAAAACTGTCGGAAAATGCCGAATTTTCTTGCCTAAGACAGCCATTCGTAGTATAATGTACAGCGCAATTCATAGGAGAAACATGTTTCCGCTGCTGCGGCGGTGGCACAGAGCACATTCCTTAACAGGAAGAAAGGAAAAATAAGATGGAAACAAAAGTAGATGCGAAGACCGAACGGATCCGGATCTGGGAGGAGCTTCTGAAGGTGGCCAGGCCGGATTCCAAATTTAGCTGGCAGTTTTCGGAATTTATCTGCGACTATGAGGGCAGCGAGAAGGGGACGGCGCTCCTTACGGCCACAGAGATGTATCAGAAGGCCAAGGTGATCTTCATTACCCCGGATAACAACTTAGAGACCTTAAGGGAGCAGGCGTTTCTTGATAAAAAGACCGTGGTCATGACCAATTACGGCATCACCCGGGGATTTTTCTTGATTGCGCCGGGACAGATTCCGGAGGGAAAGGAAGAGGTGGCCTCCCTTTTAGACGGCGTTTCCCGGTACTGGAAGCACCAGACGCTGGCCCAGCTTAAGGAATCCGTGGGGCATATCGACATGATGGTCACCGGCGCTTCCGCCATTACGCCCAGCGGCATCCGCTTTGGCAAGGGCCACGGGTATTTTGATCTGGAATGGGCCATGCTCTCCACCATGGGGATCGCGGACGATACTACGGTGATCATTGGCGCGGGCCATGACTGCCAGGTGGCGGACGTGCCGGTGGAAGTGGAGGAATATGACACGGCCATTGATTTTATCGTGACGCCCACCAGGATCATTGAGACGCGGCATGAGTTTCCAAGGCCCAAAAAAGGGATTATCTGGAGCCGTCTGGCGCCGGGAATGCGGGAGCAGATTCCGCCGGTGCAGGAGCTCTGGTGCCAGGTACACTGCAAATGACGGCAGCAGAGAAAGCCCCTCTTTTAAAGCTGGAGGGGATTACCAAAACCTTTGGCCCTATGATGGCCAACGACCGGATCAATCTTGCGCTTTACGGAGGCGAGGTGCTTGCGCTGCTGGGAGAAAACGGCGCGGGAAAAAGCACGCTGATGAATATTATATATGGAATCTATCATCCGGATGCCGGACGGATCCTTCTTCGCGGGAAGGAGGTAAGGATTTCTTCCCCCAGGGATGCGCTGCATCTTGGGATCGGGATGGTGCACCAGCATTTTATGCTGATCGGGCGGTACAATGCGGTGGAGAACATATGTTTGATTGACCGCAGCAGGGCTTTTTCCTATTTTGATAAGAAAAAGGTGCGCGCGTCCTTAGAAGCGTTGAAGGAGCAGTACGGGATCGAGGTGGATCTTAACTGCCCAGTGGAGCAGTTGGGCATCAGTATGCAGCAGAAGATCGAGATCTTAAAGCTCCTCTATACCGGCGCGGACATTCTGATCCTTGACGAGCCCACCGCCGTGCTGCTGCCCCAGGAATGTGAGGCCCTGTTTTCCATTATCCGCAATATGACCGGCCAGGGAAAGGGCGTCATTTTCATCAGCCATAAGCTGGACGAGGTGCTGTCCATAAGCGACCGGGTGGACGTGCTCTCACACGGCCGTGTCTGCGGCCACATGAAGACAGCGGAGGCGGATAAGAATCAGATCGTCCATATGATGTCCGGGGAGAATCTCCAGGATCTGGCTTCCTTTGAGAAGAAAAGCCCCTCCCGGGAGGTGGTGTTTGCCTGCGAGGGCGTGGAAGCCTACGACGACCGTAGGGCGAAGACCTTAGAGGGCGTCAGCCTGAAGGTGCATAAGGGCGAGATTGTGGGAATCGCAGGGGTAGAAGGAAACGGACAGAACGAGCTGGCGGAGGTGCTCTCCGGCGTCCGTAAAGCGCACGCGGGAAAGCTGACGATCCAGGGGACGGAGCTTTCTACCAAAAATCCGGAGAGTTTTATCCGGCAGGGAATCGGTTATATTCCGGCAGACCGGAATACGGTTGGGACGGTACCGGATTTTCCCCTGTATGAGAACTGGCTGCTGCGCAAGCTGCATTTTCCGGGAAAATACGGGCTCATCGACCAGAAGGCGCTCCAGCGGGAGGCGGGCCGGGCCATGGAGGAATTTGACGTGCGCGCCACCGGATTTTGGGCCCGCAGCGCCAACTTGTCCGGCGGAAACCTGCAGAAATTTATTCTGGCCCGTGAATTAAGGAAAAATCCCAGACTGCTGATCTGTTCCTATCCCACCCGCGGCCTGGATGTGAAGGCATCTTACTTTGTGAGAAGCCAGATTGTGGCGGCAAAGGAGCAGGGAGCCGGCGTGATCCTGTTTTCCGGGGATCTGGAGGAGCTTTTTTCCATCTCGGACCGGATCGTGGTCTTAAACCATGGCCAGGTGGTGGGGGAGAAGCTTCCCGAAGAAAGCAGCCAGGAGGAGATTATACTGATGATGATGGGGGAAAAGGCATGAGCAGATTATCAAAAATGAAAAGCATACAAAAGCTGCTGATCCTTCTTCTGTCGGTGGCAGCCGCCATGCTCATTGGTTCCCTCCTGATCCTTGCATCGGGTGCCAATCCTTTGGAAGCCTACTATTACATGGTGATCCGGCCGCTGACCTCCGTCAATTCCCTGGGGGAGGTATCGATGTATTTCACGCCGCTGCTGTTAGTGGGGATCGGCGTGTCCTTTGCCTTCCATGCCAGATTAAGTAATCTCGGAGGCGAGGGTCAGATCCTTTTCGGGGCGTTGGGTATGACGCTGATGGGCATTTCCCCGGTGGGGGATGTGCTGGGGATATTCTCCCTTCCGGTGGGATGTCTGCTGGGGATCCTGTTCGGCATCCTCTGGGCGGCCATTGCCGGTTTCTTACGGGTACGCTTTAAAACCAGCGAGATCGTGGTAACGCTGATGCTCAATTACATTGCCCAGCAGATCATCAGCTACCTTGTATTTTTCCCGCTGCGCAGCGGGGCGGAGCCCCAGTCGGAGAAAATCGCCTGTGCGCTGCCAAAGCTTAGCAGTTCATCGCGAATAAACTGGGGCGTGGTTGTGGCGCTGCTTTTGACAGTGGCTTACGGTGTCATCATGAAGAAGACACGCTTCGGGTTCCGGCTGCGCACCCTGGGCGGCAGTGAAAAGGCGGCTGTCTACAGCGGTGTCCCTGTGGGGAGATATTATTTTGCGGCTATGGCAATCAGCGGCGCTTTCTGCGGGCTGGCCGGCGCCATGCAGATCAGCGGGAATACCATGCGGCTGATGGAGGGCGTTGCCGGGGATTTCGGTTTTAGCGGGATCGTGGTGGCGATGCTGGGAAGCCTCCATCCGGTGGGGCTTGTGATCGCATCCCTGTTTATGGCGGTACTGTCTGCCGGGTCGGTGACCATGCAGGTGAAGACGGGGATTCCCACCTCCTTTACCAGCGTACTGGAGGCGCTGATCGTCCTGTTTATTCTGCTGGGGATGGCCTTAAGCTCCCGGCGGGGGAAGCATAGGAAAGGAGGGAAAGCCTGATGGAAGGAGCTACGCTTTTTAATACGGTATTTTTAACGGCGCTTTTTTCCTCCGGTGTGCGGCAGAGCGTGCCACTGATCTTTGGGTCGGTGGGGGACTGCGTTTCGGAAAAGTCCGGCGTGATGGGGATTTCCCTGGAGGGAGAAATGCTTTTTGGCGCGTTTTTTTCCTACTTTTTCGCCCTGCAGTCGGGAAGCCTCTGGTTTGGCGTGCTGATGGGCGCGGCGGCCGGGATGGTCAGCAGCATGCTTGTGGCTGCCTGGTCTGTGTGGCTGCGGCAGGATCAGTCCATCATTGGGATTATGTTCAATATTTTTGCGGCAGGCTTTACCAATTTTTTAAACCGGATGATCTTTGGAACCTCCAATGCCAATATCAGCATTGAGACTTTCCAGCCCATTCCATTGCCTCTGCTGTCTAAGATCCCGGTGGTGGGGGAGATTTTCTTTCACCAGAATATCCTCACCTACCTTGCGGTGCTCCTGGCGGTACTGACCTTTCTGGTGATGCGGAAAATGAAGCTGGGCCTGCAGATCGCCGCGGTGGGGGAAAATCCCAAGGCGGCCCAGGCCTGCGGGATTTCCGTTTACCGGTACCGCATCTTGTGCTACCTGTTCTGTGGGTGCATGGCGGGGATTGCCGGCGCCTCTTTAACGCTTGGGACTGTGGGGACCTTTACCGAGGCCATTTCCGCCGGAAGAGGATTTATCTGCCTGGCCATTGTGATCCTGGCCCGCTGGAATCCGCTGATTGCGGTGGCGGCAGGCTTTGGCTTCGGATCCATCCAGGCGCTGCAGATCCGTCTGCAGGTGCAGGGATCCGCGCTGCCCTATCAGTTTTTTGTGGCGCTGCCCTATCTGATTACGGTGCTGGTGCTGGTGCTGGCAGGCCACAACATCCGCGCTCCCCGGGAGCTTGGCGTTCCCTTTGAGAGGGAGAGCCGTTAAACGGTATCATCATTTTCCACCGGAAAAGGGAGGGGAATGTAGATATAGACTATATAATGCAAAGGAGATAGTATTATGAAAAAGTTACTTGCGATGTTACTTGCACTGGTTCTTGCGCTGGGAATGTTATCCGGCTGCGGGGACGGCAAAACCACCTCCGATGAGGGAACGGACAAGAAAAATGAGGCCGGTTCGGATGCGGGCGGTTCCGATGAGGGCGGCCAGGATACGGACGCTTCCAAGGATGCGGACACGGAGGCTGGCGGGGAGGGCCGTAATTCGGTCAGCAAGATTGCCGTTCTCCTGCCCGGTTCCATCACCGACGAGTCCTGGAACCAGACAGCCTATGAAGGCTTGCAGCAGATTGAAACCATGGGTGATTTCCAGACCAATTATACGGAAAATGTGGGCTCCAACGATATGGAGGCGGTGTTCCGCAGCTACTGTGAGGAAGGGTATGATTTTGTGATTGGCCATGGCGCCCAGTATGGCGACGCCTGCTGCCGGGTGGCGGAGGACTATCCGGATGTGAATTTCTTTATCACCGGAAATGCGCCGGAGGATATCCCTGCGGAGGAGCTTCCCGGGAATATCATGTTTGCCGATTACAGAGAGTGCGAGGGCGCTTATGTCTGCGGCGTGGTTGCGGCTCTGATGACCAAGAGCAACAAGGTAGGCTATGTGGGCGGCGGCAATAACACTACCCAGCAGTCCGACAAAAACGCATTTATCGAGGGCGTTGCCAGTGTCAGCAGCGATATTGAGGTAAAGACGGTGATTACCGGTACCTTTGACGATTCGGCCCTGGGCAAGGAGACGGCCATCGCCATGATCGAGGACGGTGTCGACGTGATTCTGCAGACCTGCGACCACACCGGGCTTGGCGTGCTGGAAGCCTGCAGCGAAAAGGGCGTGTACTGCTTAGGGTATACCACCGACCAGTCCGGTCTTGTAAAAGAGGGGCTGTGCCTTACCTCCATGCTGATCGATATCCCCTTTATGATTTCTTCCCAGATCGATCTGATCAAGGCAGGCGGATATGGCGGCCAGTCCTTCCCGGGACTTCATGACGGCGTGGTCAGCATGTCCGGATACAGCAGCGAGGTTCCTGCCGAGGTACAGCAGCAGGTGGACGAGGTGGTGGAGAAGATCAAGAGCGGGGAGCTTGTGATCACACCCAATTACAGCGAGAATTAGCAGGAGGCAGCTATGTCGTACCAGATTCTGAAGCTTCGAAGCAGCGCAGGCTTTAAGGACGCTGCGGCCAGGTGGTTTCATGAAAAATGGGGAATTCCCCGGGAGGCATACCTGGAAAGCATAGAAGACTGTCTGGCCCATGGCAGTAGCTGTGGGGAAGGGATTGCGGCAGGAGGAAGCTCCATGGCCGTGATCCCCCAGTGGTACCTTGCAGTGGAAAACGGGCAGATCGTAGGGGGCTTAGGCGTTATCGAGAATGATTTTCATGATCGGAAGGACCTGTCCCCCAATGTCTGCGCCGTCTATGTGGAGGAGGCCTGGCGCTGCCGGGGAATCGCCGGAGCGCTTCTGGAAGCCGTCTGCCAGGATATGGCGGCGCTGGGGGTTCCTGTCCTGTATCTGCTGACGGATCATACCTCCTTCTATGAGCGGTATGGATGGGAGTTTTTCTGTATGGCCCTGGGAGAGGGGGAGGAGGAACCGTCGCGGATGTATGTGCATCGGATGCAGGGGCCTTAAGATTATCAAATGCTGATGTATTCGAATTTGGTATTCGGATTTTTAGATTTTATTTGTCAAGTGTGCTGCAGTATGATATACTCAGTTCAAAGCATTTTTTTCAAATTTGGTATGGCCGTTGGTGCTGCATACTTGTCGGAATCGTTTCAATTATTTTAATTATCACGAAAATTCATGCTTTTACGTTTATCCATTTATTTTTAATTAAGAGCAGGAGTTTTCGAAAAAAGAGTTACTTCCAGAGGCTCCCGTACAAAAAAGGAGGAGTTTTATGGAAGGAAACCGGGAAGTGAAAAGTGATGTGTTCCGTATGCTGCTGGAGGATCCGGTCTACGCGCTTCAGACCTACAATGCGCTGAACCATTCGGATTACCAGGATCCGGGGCTGGTG
>CATJBQ010000168.1 GCA_949738465.1 uncultured Lachnospiraceae bacterium | reverse complement strand
TGGCCCCGGATGGGCTTGCCGCAGGCCAGTCCGCTGATGGTCTGGTTGACCACTGCCTGGAAAATGGAGGCGGACAGGTCCTCCCTCGTAGCGCCCTCGTTGATTAAGGGCTGGATATCGGTCTTGGCAAATACCCCGCAGCGGGCCGCGATGGGGTAGATGGCCTTATAATCCCTGGCGTAGGTATTAAGCCCCGTGGCGTCCGTCTGGAGCAGGGAGGCCATCTGGTCGATGAAGGAGCCGGTACCGCCGGCGCAGATGCCGTTCATGCGCTGCTCCACATTGCCTCCTTCAAAGTAGATGATCTTGGCGTCCTCGCCTCCAAGCTCGATGGCCACGTCCGTCTGGGGCGCGTAGTCGGTCAGAGCCGTGGAGACGGCGATCACCTCCTGGACGAAGGGAACCTCCAGATGCCTGGCCAGCGTCAGACCGCCGGAGCCGGTGATCATGGGGGAGAGTATGAGGTCCCCAAGCTCCTGATATGCCTTCTTAAGCAGGTCGGACAGGGTCTCACGGATATTGGCGAAGTGACGCTCGTAATCGGAAAATAAGATCTCGTTGTCACTGTTTAAAATGGCGATTTTCACGGTGGTGGAACCGATGTCGATTCCCAGTTTATGTAAATTCTGGATGGTCATAGCTATCCCCTTTCCTATCTTACTTTTGGAAAATACAGGTATCTCTTTCCTATTAAATGTGGTTTTTAAGAACCTCAAACATTATACGACACCAGTTTACAAAAAACAATTCATTTTCCGGAATTTATAAAATCTTTAGAGATATTGGGAAAAAATCTCATTTTTCTTGGTTACTTTGTCCATATACATATATGGGGGGACCGGCCCGGATATGCCAGGAACCTTTTGGCGGGTGGATACATATTTATAAAGGGAGAATATCTTTTGGTGAAAAGCTATGGCAAAGGTGATTACCATACCCATCGGGCCCATCTATACAGGAGGCGGCTGCCGTGGGATTGTCCATGTGATCCGGCAGGGGGATACCCTCTATAAGCTGGGGAAAAAATATCATGTCAGCGTGTCCAGCATTATGTACGCAAATCCTTACGTAAATATTTATAATCTGCAAATCGGAGACGAGCTGTGTATTCCGGTGGCGGCGCCCGTCCCGCCGGCAGTTCCCGTCCCCCTGCCGGCTCCGGCGCCTCCGGGAACTCCCATGCCCCTGCCGGCTCCGGCGTCCCCGGCGTCGTCCATGCCCCTGCCGGCGTCGGCCGCGCCTGCGGAGCAGGAGAATCCGGCCCAAAACCGGCAGGAGGAAGAGGAATTTTAAAGTTTTTCTGAAGTTTTTTGGGAAACTTTGCGCCTTTCATTGACAAATCTACGGGGAAAAATTATAATTAGGAAACAGGCGGACGAAGAAGCGCAGGTAGTCCGCCTGTAATCTGTAGAAAAGGTACCGGATAAGCGGGGTGGCGAAGATGGGCAGCTTTTTAAATAAGATGGAACGTAAGTTCGGGAGGTTTGCGATCCCGAACCTGACGATTTGTATCATAGGAACCTATATCTTAGGGTATGTGATTGAACTGACGGCAGAAAATGTTTTGTCCTTTCTGCTGCTGGATCCCCATGCCATTTTGCATGGACAAGTCTGGCGGCTGGTAAGCTGGGTGCTGATCCCGCCGGGCGCTTTCAACTGGCTGACGTTTCTGGTGCTGTGGTTTTACTATTCCGTAGGGAGCACTCTGGAGCGGACCTGGGGAAGCTTCCGGTATAATGTATTCATTTTCAGCGGGATCTTTTTTACCATTGTCGGGGCCTTTGTGCTGTATGGCATTTCCTGGCTGATGGGCGGGGCGGCGCTGGCGGAGATGAATTCCCTTTTGTATTCCGGGGTATTCAGCACTTACTATATCAGTCTGTCCATTATGCTGAGCTTTGCCATTACCTATCCGGATGTACAGGTGCTGCTGATGTTTTTCATCCCCATCAAGATCAAGTGGCTGGGATTTTTGTACCTGGCGTACATTGTTTACGATATGATTAAGCTGGACTGGGGCTTCCGTGTGGCGATTATCAGTTCCCTGCTGAACGTGCTGATTTATTTTTTATCCACCCGGAACTTAAACCGGGTCAATCCCAAAGAGATCCACCGCAAGCAGGTATACCGGCAGCAGACCCGGGGGCCGAAGAATCTGGCCAAGCACAAGTGCGCCATCTGCGGACGGACGGAGCTGGATCATCCGGATCTGGAATTCCGGTTCTGCTCCAAGTGCCAGGGCAATTACGAATACTGCCAGGATCACCTGTTTACCCATGAGCATAAAAAGTAAATGGAAGGAATAAGATGACATTTTAGGAGGAATCAGATGGAAAACGAGGTTGTTTCCAAAAATTTTATTGAACAGATTATCGAGAAGGATCTTTCGGAGGGCCATTGTAAAGTAGTGAAGACCAGGTTCCCGCCGGAGCCCAACGGATACCTTCACATTGGACATGCCAAATCCATTCTTTTGAATTACGGACTGGCGGTGAAGTATGGCGGCCAGTTCAATTTCCGGTTTGACGACACGAACCCCACCAAGGAGGATACGGAGTTTGTGGAATCCATCAAGGCGGATGTGAAGTGGCTGGGAGCCGACTGGGAGGACCGGCTGTTTTTTGCTTCGGATTATTTTGAGGAGATGTACGAGGCGGCGGTGGAGCTGATCAGGAAGGGCAAGGCCTATGTGTCGGACTTAAGTGCGGAGGAGATCCGCTCCTACCGGGGGACCTTGACGGAGCCGGGGAAGGAGGATCCTTATGCGGGAAGAAGCGTGGAGGAGAATCTGGCGCTTTTTGAAGGGATGAGGAACGGCGAATTCGCGGACGGCAGCAAGGTGCTCCGGGCCCGGATCGATATGAGCTCCTCCAATATCAATATGCGGGATCCCATCCTGTACCGGGTGGCCCGGATGACCCATCACAATACGGGTGATCAGTGGTGCATCTACCCGATGTATGATTTTGCCCATCCGCTGGAGGATGCCATCGAAGGGATCACCCATTCCATCTGTACCCTGGAGTTTGAGGATCACCGGCCCCTGTATGACTGGGTGGTGATAGAGACCGGCTACAAGAATTCGCCGGAGGAGTCGCCGAAGCAGATTGAGTTTGCCAAGCTGTACCTCACCAACGTGGTGACCGGGAAGCGGTATATCAAGCGCCTGGTGGAGGAGGGCATCGTGGACGGCTGGGACGACCCCAGGCTTGTGTCCATCGCTGCTTTGAAGCGGCGGGGCTTTACGCCGGAGTCCATCCGGAATTTCGTGGAGCTCTGCGGTGTTTCCAAGTCCAACAGCTCCGTGGATTATGCCATGCTGGAGTACTGCATCCGGGAGGATCTGAAGATGAAGTGTCCCCGGATGATGGCGGCTCTTGACCCGGTGAAGGTGGTGATCGACAATTACCCCCAGGGCCAGGTGGAGTATCTGGAGGTTCCCAATAACCTGGAGAATCCGGAGCTTGGCAGCCGCAAGGCGCCTTTTTCCGGAGAACTGTACATCGACCGGGAGGATTTTATGGAGGAGCCGCCCCGGAAGTATTTCCGGATGTTCCCGGGCAATGAGGTGCGCCTGATGAACGCCTATTTTGTCACTTGTGAAAGTTTTCACAAGGATGAGGCGGGCAATGTGACAGAGATCCACTGTACCTATGATCCGGCCTCCAAGGGAGGAAACAGCCCCGACGGGCGCAAGGTGAAGGGCACGATCCACTGGGTCAGCGCCGCCCACGCCATCCCGGCCGAGGTGCGGCTGTACGAGAATATTGTGGATGAGGAGCGGGGCGTATACAACGAGGACGGCAGTCTGAATCTGAATCCCAATTCCAGGACGATCTTAAAGAACTGCTATCTGGAACCGGATCTGGCGGGGGCAGAGGCCTATGACAGCTTCCAGTTTGTACGCCAGGGATTTTTCTGTGTGGACGCGAAGGATTCCAGGCCGGAGAGCCTGGTGTTTAACAGGATTGTGTCTTTGAAGAGTTCTTATAAGCTGCCGGGAAAATGAGACCGGCGGGAGGGCCCCTGCGGGCGCCCTGTATATTCCTGATACAGGACGAGAAGGAGGATAAAAATGAATTTATTGGCAGGCTTGGAGAAATTCGGTCTGGATATTTCCAGGGGAAAGAACAAGAGTCTCTTTGAGGACGAGGATGACCGGAACGGCCAGAAGGCGGAGAGCCAGAAGAAGGTGGAGGAGTATATTCCCACCGAGGAGGATTTCCTGCTGGAGCGGAAGGTGCAGTGCAAGGTCTGCGACAAGGTTTTTCCCATGAAGATGGTGAAGAACGGCCGTGTGCGGCGGATGGAGCCGGATGCGGACCTGCGGCCCCGGTTTCAGTATATCGATACGTTGAAATATGACGTGACCTCCTGTCCTTACTGTGGATACACGGCTATGAACCGCTATTTCGACCATATTTCCGGCGCGCAGATGAAGCTGATCCGGGAGGAGATTTCTTCCAGGTTCCATACCAGCAGGAACGGGGAGGTTTCCTATTCCTACGACGCGGTGATCGACCGTTATAAGCTGTCCTTGATGAATACGCTGGTCAAGCACGGAAGGACCAGCGAACGGGCCTATACCTGCCTGAAGATTTCCTGGCTGCTGCGGGGAAAGATTGAGGAGATGCCCAATGAGACGGAGGAGGATCAGCAGATGATCGCGGCCCTCAGGCAGGAGGAGGAGGAATTCTACCAGCAGGCCTATGAGGGCTTTGTGATGGCCTGCGCCAAGGAGGTCTTCCCCATCTGCGGGATGGAGCAGAACACCATGGATTATCTCCTGGCGTATATGTCCTTTCATTTTGAAAAATATGAGCTGGCGTCCAAGTATCTGGCAGGGATCTTAGGATCCAAGAGCGCTAGCCGCAAGATGAAGGATATGGCTCTGGATCTAAAGGAGCAGGTCCTTGTGAAGTTCCGGGTCCAGCGTCAGAGCTTAGAAGCGGCAAAGGGGTCCTGATTGTGAAGGAATTAACGATTCCCATCCGGCAGAGGGACCGGATTCCCATCTACCAGCAGATTTATGAATATATCAGAGACGATATTAAGGACGGTAAGATTTCCCCAGGGGAAAAATTACCGTCCACCCGTTTTCTGGCAAAGCATCTGCAGGTCAGCCGCAGTACGGTGGAGCTGTCTTACGAGCAGCTTGTGTCGGAGGGGTACGTGCGCCCGGCTGCAGGCAGCGGGTTTTATGTCTGCCGGCTGGCAGAGCCTGGCCTTGCCGCCCCGGCTGCGCATGCTGGCAGGCGGCTGGAGCGGACGGAGGGCGTACTGGCCGGGGAAGGGCTTTTCCGGGAGACGGAGCTCTTGAAGGTCCGGTATAATTTTTCGCCCTATGGGACTGAATGGCCGGAATTTTCCATGAATGCCTGGCGAAAGGCCACCAGAAGCATGCTGCAGGAGCCCATGGAGGAATTGTTCCTGCCGGGGGAAGCCCAGGGGGAGGCCAATCTGCGGCAGGCGGTCTGCGCCTATCTCCACCAGGCCAGGGGGGTGAACTGCGATCGTTCCCAGGTGATTATCGGGGCGGGAAATGAATATCTGCTTCTGCTTCTGCACCAGCTTCTGGAGGGGGTGGGAGGGATTGCCATGGAGAGCCCCACCTATCCCCAGGCTTACCAGATCTTCCGGAATCTGGGATGGCGGGTGGCCAGTACGTCCAGGCCGGCCTTTTAAACGAGATGCGGATGCTGGCCACCCCCTCCACCATTGACAACACCCCCCCCTGCGGCAACC